>NZ_JBGLOV010000004.1:0-260926 GCF_041402665.1 Komagataeibacter sp. SM21 | reverse complement strand
GCGTCGATCGTTTCCGAGCGCAGTTCATCCGCCAGCTGCTTTAACTGCTCCACCGAAAGGTTGCGCATGTCATGCGGCGCGCGCACCCGGTCAAGCTGCGCATAGCGCCCAAGGGTCGGAATCGCGGGTTTGGGCTGGTCCATGATGTTCGCGTCCATTGTTCTGTGTCGACCCTTCCCCCATATGATGGGGAGGAACCGACCCGGTTTTCGGTTGGCCCGTCCGCCCCGGTCTGATGGGGCCGGACAGGGCTGCCCCGGCGGCGATGAATGGCGGCTCATGGCATGAAAACCATGGCGACCGTAGCGTAATCGGGCTGTGTTACTCCGGTTAAGCGTGCAAATACAGTCTCTAATTCCCTGACTGTTGTTAATTGGCCACACCGAAGGCGATAGCAATTGAATACAGGATGGTTTCTGTCCTATACCCTCGCGAAAGGCTTCATGTGTCGTACAAGTCCGCAACCTCGGCATGCTCTGGATGCACGGCTGGGTAAGGTTGGACTTGTTTTCTCGTGGGTGGATGTGTCCATAGTCCGCCTACCAGACTTGGAATATGTAACCGGCGGTTGAGCCGGTGCAGGAGCAGAGGTTTCATGGCCGTTCCTATTATGCAGGCAGTCCGCGTGGGCGCCTATGTTGTCAAGCAGCATATCACGCGGCGTAAACGTTATCCGCTCGTGCTTATGCTCGAGCCCTTGTTCCGCTGTAACCTGGCCTGCGCCGGGTGCGGCAAGATCGACTATCCTGCCCAGATCCTCAATCAGCGCATGACCGTTCAGGAATGCCTTGATGCGGATACCGAGGCCGGTGCGCCGGTTATCGCCGTTGCTGGCGGTGAGCCGCTGCTGCACAAGGAAATGCCTGAGATCATCCGCGGGCTGACGGCGCGCAAGAAGTACGTGTATCTGTGCACGAACGCCCTTCTTCTGGAAAAGAAGATGGATGATTACGAGCCGGGTCCGTTCTTCTCGTGGGACGTGCATCTGGATGGTGATCCGGCAATGCATGATGCATCCGTCTGTCAGGACGGTGTGTACGAGCGTGCCGTAGCCGCCATCAAGAAGGCCAAGGCGCGCGGTTTCCGCGTTTCGATCAACTGCACCCTGTTCGACGGTGCCGATCCCAAGCGCGTCGCCGCCTTCTTTGATGAAGTGATGGCCATGGGCGTCGATGGCATCATGACCGCGCCGGGCTATGCCTATGAGCGTGCGCCGGATCAGGAACACTTCCTGAACCGCCAGAAGACGAAGCAGCTGTTCCGCGACATTTTCCGTCTTGGCAAGGGCAAGAAGTGGCGCTTCACGCAGTCGCCGCTGTTCCTGAACTTCCTTGCGGGTAACGAGCAGTATCACTGCACCCCGTGGGGCAAGCCGCTGCGTAACGTCTTTGGCTGGCAGCGTCCGTGCTACCTGCTGGGTGAAGGCTACGCCAAGAGCTTTGACGAGCTTATGTCCGATACCGAATGGGATGCCTACGGTACCGGCAATTACGAAAAATGCGCCGACTGCATGGTCCATTCGGGCTATGAATCGACAGCGGTTATGGATGCCGTCCGTCGCCCCTGGCACATTGCCAAGGTCGCCCTTTTCGGTCCCGAGACGGAAAAGCCGATGGCGCCTGAAATCTCGCTCGAAAACCAGCGCCCGGCGGAATACATGTTCACCCAGCATGTCGATGCCAAGATGGAAGAACTCGCGGCCCGCAAGAAGCCTGCGGCTGCGCCGCGCGTGAACCGCGTATCCGCACCCGTGGAAACGGCGGACGCGGCGGACTGATCGTCCGGCGGGAATTATCCTGTGTAACCGGATCGGGAAAAGGCGGGGCTTCGGCTCCGCCTTTTCTTTTGCGTGCAGGCCCATGCGCAGGGAACTGTGCCAGCCGGGGCAATTATGCTGTAGGATCGTGGGATCATGCTTGTCTCACTGATTGTCATATTATGCCTCGTTCTGCTCAACGGGCTTTTTGCCATGGGCGAACTGGCCCTTATTTCCGCCCGCCGCGCGCGGCTGGCCATTCTGTCACGCGACGGCACGGCAGGGGCTGACCGGGCGCTGAAGCTTGCGGGTGATCCGCAGAGTTTCCTGCCCACCGTCCAGATCGGCATGACCCTTGTCTCGATTCTGGAGGGCACCTTTGGCGGCAGCAGTATCGAAGCGGGGGTCAGCCACTGGCTGGCGCGGATTCCCGCCCTGCGGTCCATCGCCGATGAAGTCGCCATGCTGCTGGTGGTCAGCGCCATTACCGCCGTCATGCTGGTGCTGGGTGAACTGGTGCCCAAGCAGATCGCGCTGCGGCAGCCGGAACTGATCGCGGCCCGTCTGTCGCTCCTGCTGGAATGGATGGCGTGGGTGACGCGCCCGGTCGTGTGGCTTCTGGGGCGGTCTTCCGAACTGGTGCTGAAGATCATGGGAATCGGGGGGGCGATCCGCCAGTCCGTCTCGGTGGAGGAACTGCGCGCCTATATTGCCGAAGGGGCGCAGGCGGGCGTGCTGGAGCAGGAGGAGCGCGACATGATCGAGCGCCTGCTGCGTCTGGCCGAACGTCCCGTCCGTGCCATCATGACCCCACGCAACGAACTGTGCTGGGTGGAGCGGCATGTATCACGCGCGCAACTGCTCCAGATCCTGCGCTCCACCACCTATTCGCGCATCGTGGTGTGCGAGGGCGGGGTGGATAATCCCGTGGGCATCATTCTGGCCAAGGACATGCTGGACCGTTTTCTGGATGGCAAGAGCCCGTCGATCGAAATCGGGCTGCGTCATCCCATATCGGTCCCCGATACGCTGTCCGCCTTTGACATGCTGGAGCGGATGCGCGCTTCCTCGCTGGGGATGGCGCTGGTGCTGGATGAATATGGCTCGTTCGAGGGGATCGTGACGTCCTCCGACCTGTTCGGCGCGATCGTGGGTGAACAGCATGAGCCGGGCAATACGCCGCCGCAGCGTCTGGCGCTGGACAGCGTGCTGGTGCTGGACGGCTCCATGCCCGCCGATGAGGTCAAGGACCGTCTGGGCCTGTCCGATCTTCCGGCGGAAGGCAGTTACCACACGCTGGCCGGCCTGATTCTGGCCCTGCTGCGCCGTGTGCCTGCCCGTGGCGACAAGGTGGTGTTTTCGGGCTGGCTGTTCGAGGTGCTGGAAATGGAAGGCCGCCGCGTGGTGCGGGTGCAGGCCAGCCGCCAGCTTCTTGCCGAGAACTGAAGCCGGCCCATTGATAAAAAGGGGGTGCATCCAGCCCGGATGCACCCCCTTTTTTACAGCCATACGACCGTCATTATCAGTGAATGGTGTGGCCTGCGTGTCCGCTCATGGCGACTTCCGCGCCGAAAGCGGGCCATTCATTCTTCGCCAGTGTCTCAAGCGACGGCGCCGCCAGACCCAGCCGGTCGGCATAGATCCATAGATAGGTGAAGGCGCGGCGGACATAATCGCGCGTTTCGTTATTGGGCAGGCTTTCGATATACAGCAGCGGATCTTCATCCTCATCCATCGTCGCACTCCGGCGCGAAATGGCGGACGGACCGGCGTTATAGCTGGCCAGCATACGGATCATGTCGCCACCCGGCGGGACATGCCTGCCATCGGCCTGCGTGGAAAGCTGCGCCAGATACAGCACGTAGCGCTGCCCGATATCGAGGTTCGTGGCGGGGTCATGCAGCGCGGCGGGGCGGCGGGTAAAGCGGTCCCTGTCATGCATGACAAACCCCGCCGTAACCGGCATCACCTGCATAAGCCCATGCGCGCCGGAGCCTGAAACCGCATTGCTGTCGAAATTGGATTCAAGCCGCGTCAGGGCATAGATCAGGGCCGGGTCCATCCGGAAGCCATGTTCGGGCTGCAGCGGGGGCAGGGGGAAGCGGGCATCATGCGTGCTGTGCTCGCTTTCATTGGTGTCCATCAGCATGATCATCTGGGCTGACAGGCTTTTCATGCCCATGGCGTCCGCCACCATCTGCGTGGAATGGCACAGGGCGGCGTCGTTCTGGATGTCAGGCCACATGCGGCGCAGCGTTGCTTCCGCCCGGTCACGCTCACCCACCTGCAACAGGGCGAAGGCGCGTCGCCCCGCAGGGGTGGCGGCTACCGCCTCTATGTCGATTTCCCCCAGTACGGGGCTGCCTGCGTGAACAGGCTGCTGGTCCGTGGCAAGGGTAAGGGGGGCCTCCGTCCCGATGGTGTCGGGTGTATGGGCCGGGCGACCGGCTGACGTGCGCAGGCCCAGTATCTGGGACGCAAGCTGGCCGTAGAATGTATGGGGTGCCGCCGCCGCGCGGTGCAGCCATGGTGAATAGGCCGCGACATCACCCGTGGTCTGGTGGGCGCGGGCGGCCCAGTAGGCTGCCCCCGCACGGATGCCGCCGGGTGTCAGCGGTGCGCGGGACGCGGCTTCAAACAGGGGTTCGGCGGCGTCGGGCCGTCCCTGCCGCCACGCGGCCAGACCGGCGACGTAACCCGCAAGTCCCAGCCGCTGGCCCGATTTTGCAAAGGCGTCGCGGGCAATGGACAGCGCAAGCCTGTTTTCACCGGCGCTGAACATCGTCATGGCGATTTCCGCCTGAAGATGGGCGGCGTACAGGTCGTTCATCCCCGGCGTGATGGCGATCAGGTGCAGGGCGCTGCGCGCGCCCTTGGGCCCCTGTGCCGCGCGTTCGCGCACGGTATGGTCAAGCAGGCTGTTGCGCGTGAAGACCCGCAGGGAGGGATCATCCTCCTCCGGCAGGTGGATATGGGGCGGCGGATGGCTGCTGTTGCTGTCCAGCGCGTTGCGGGCCGGTGCGGGGGGCAGCGGGCCGCCCCGGTTCGGCATGGCGGCCAGCATGGAATAGATGGCCGGTGAATCCGCAAGGCCCGAGAACGTGCGCAGCCACAGACGCAACTGCCCCGCATCGGCATGATAGGCGGGGTTGAGATAGCGCGCGGCCAGAATGTCGCCCAGCAGGGTGTCGTCATGGATGGCGGCGGTTTCGCGGATGGCGGCGTCGAACTGGCCGTCGGCCTGAAGTTTGAAGACCCGGCGGATGCGGCTTACGTCATCAGGGGACAGGGGACGCGGCGCCCCGGCGTTACCATGTGCGGGCAGGCGTGGAAGGGCGAGTGCCGTTTCCTCGTTATGGTCACCGGCGGGAGCCGGATCCTGATCCGTCGCCCTGGCTTCCACTGTTTGGGCACGCAGCGGCGCGAACGCCGCCCCTGCCAGAAATGCCGCACCGGCCAGAAAAGCCGTTACCGCATGATGGGGGGTATTGGTTGTCCCTCGCATAGCGGTGGGGATGTAGGCGCAATGCAGATGGAAAGCAATAGCCAGCCCCGATTGCAGCCGTCAATAAGTGTTCAGAACAGATGGGAACGCAGGATGTAACAGCGGGAAACATACAGGAAATGCGGAATGAATACCTGCTTTTCTGTAGGCTAATATCCCGGAAACATTATGCTATTACGCTTTATGGCACGGCAGATACACTCTCCAGTGTTTCGCGTATCATCAGCATGTCTTTCCATGCATCGCGTCGGGCTGTGGCACTCGCGCGCAACTGCAACGGATGGCGCATGGGCAGGACTTGCACGCCGTGTGTGGCGGCGGGGTCCGCCGGGTCGGCGGGCAGGGTGATTTCCCGCCAGCGGCCCCGCATGCGCGCGGCGGTCGTGCGCTGGTTCAACAGGATGGAAACCGGCAGGTTCCCCATCAGGATCACCCGTCCGGGACGGGCCAGCGTGATGGCGCGCTGGATGAAGGGCAGGCAGATCCGTGTCTCGGCGGCGGAAGGGGGGCGTCCACCGGGTGGCCGCCATGGAATGACGGGGGCCGCCAGCATGCTGGCGCGGTCGATGCCGATGCTGGCGAACATGGTGCTGACCAGCGCCCCGCTTTCCCCCGCGAAGGGGTGGCCGCTGCGGTCCTCGTCCTCGTCGGGGGCTTCGCCAATCAGCATGAGGGGGGCGTTGGCCGGTCCTTCCACAAAAACGCTGTGGGTTGCGGTGTCGCGCAGGCCGCATTCGCCAAAACCGCGTATGGCGGCATGCAGTTCCTCCAGCGTCCGGGCTGCCTGTGCTGCCCCGCGTGCCGCCGCGACCGCCTGATCGATGGCGCTTGCCGTCCCGCGCGGGGGAAGGGCGGGCCGGGATGGGTGATTTTTATGTCCATTCCCCCGGTCTGGCTGTATGGGGATGGGCTGGGTAGGCGGGGCCGCGTGGTGTATCGTGGCCGGGTGCGCCATCCGGTCATGCGGGTGGATATCCAGCGCGTCATCGGCGCCCCACTCCACATACAGACGCAACAGGGTCATGGAATCAGTCATCGGATGGATATACCCCGTACCGACACAGGTAATGCAAAGACGCGCCAGCCCGCCTTCGGGCGCGGGATTTGGCAGCGGACGCCGCACGCGGTAGATTCTGGCGTCATGCTCTTACCTCGTCTGTCACGCATGGTCGTGGCCTCCCTTGTTGTACCGCTCCTGACCGGGATTCCCAACCGGGAAATGCGGGCCGCCACGCCGGATGACGCCATTGTCCGGGCCGGGCAGCAGGATCTGGCCACGAACCTGCTGGTCGGCAGCGTTGCCGCCAGCGAGGGCGATAACGCGCAGGCGGCCCGCGCGTTCGGCACCGCCGCCCGTCTGGCGCCGAATTTCAGCCTGTTCAGCGAACGGGCGTTTTTCTACAGCATTCTGGCGGGCAGCGCTGAAGCCGGGGCGCTCGCCCCCGCGCAGCCGCCCGGCGTCATGCCGGAACTGGCCATGGGCAACGCGGCGGCACTGGCGGGTAAATGGGATGACGCGGTAACTCATTACGTCAAGGCCCCGTCCGACCAGATCATGGGCCTGCTGCGCCCGCTGCTGCACGCCTGGGCGTTGCAGGGTGCGGGAAAGACGGATGAGGCGCTGGCGGTGCTTGAACCCGCGCGCATGGATCGCACGCTGGGGGGATATTACACGCTACATGCGGCGCTGATCGCGCAGCTTGGCGGGCGGCAGATGCGCGCCGATGTGCTGTTCGGGCAGTCCACCGGCATGGCGGGGGGCGACCTGTTCACCACGCTGGTCATGGCGCACTGGCTGGTATCGCAGGGGCGCGAGGCGGAAGCCAGGGCGCTGGTCAACCAGCGTATCGCCGGCATGCCGGTTCTGGAAACGGCGCGGGCCAACATCATGGCCATGATCCATCGCCCTGTGGTGACCCGTCCGGTGCAGGGACTGGCGCAGGCTTACGGTCTGGTTGCCCTGCTGATCGACCAGCAGCTTTATGCCCATGATGGCGCGGATGATGACCGCCAGCCTGATGCCGCCATGGAACTGGGCACGCTGCGGGGCACCGAGCAGATGATGCTGCGCATGGCGCTGCTGCTGGACCCGGCGGATTCGGAAGCGCGGATACTCCTGTCCTCCATGCTGCATGCACGCAAGCAGGACCGGCAGGCGCGTGAAGCGCTGGAGGGCGCGCCCGCCGATGATCCCCTGCAGCCTGTCTACCGGACGGAACAGGCGGATCTGGACCTTGTCATGGGACACAAGGAACAGGCGGCGCAGGAACTGCGCGACCTGCTGCGGCAGGCGCCGGGCGACCGGATGCTGTGGTCCAGCCTTGGCGATGCGCTGCTGGACCAGCAGAAATGGGCCGAAGCCCTTGATGCCTACCAGCATGCCATCGCCCTGACGCCACACCGGCTGGAAGGCGATGACTGGCGGCTGCTGTTCGGCGAGGCCATAGCCCAGGAACGCCAGAACCACTGGCCGCAGGCACGCACCATACTCCAGCAGGCACTCCAGCTTGCTCCCAACGAGCCAGACCTGCTGAACTACCTTGGCTATTCCATGGTCGAACACGGCGAAAACCCCGCCATGGCGGAAAGCTACCTGCGCCGCGCCCTTGCCCTTGCGCCATCTGACAACCAGATCCGCGATAGCGTGGGCTGGGTGCTGATGCGGCTTGGCCATGTGGCGGAAGGGCTGCCGCTGCTGGAACAGGCGGTCGAGCAGATGCCGCAGGACCCGGCCATCAATTACCATCTGGGCGTTGCCTACTGGATGGCCGGACGCAGGCTGGAAGCGGTGAATGAATGGCAGAACGCCATCCAGTTCCAGCCCGACCCGGAGGACAGGCGCAAGATCACGGCGGCGCTGGCCTATGCCACGGCGTGGAAGAATGGCGGCGTTTCGGCGGCAGGGGCGCTCCCGGCTGATCTCAGGCCGGCAGTGGCGCCCGCCTCCCCTTCATCCCACACGAATGGAACCCATCACTAATGTCTTCTGTGCACGAACTGGCCCATGCAAAGATCAATCTGTACCTGCATGTTACGGGACGGCGTGATGATGGCTATCACCTGCTGGACAGTCTTGCCGTCTTCGCGGGGGCGGCGGATGAACTGCGCCTGAGCCGGGGTGCGGGACTGGGCGGGCATGTGGACCTGCATATCGAAGGCACGTTTTCCCCCGGCCTGCGTGATGACAGCGCCGATAACCTGATCGTGCGTGCGGGCGCGCTGCTGCGCGAACATCTGGGGGCCGAGGCTGCGCGCCACCTGCCGGATGTGCGGATCGTGCTGCGCAAGGAACTGCCGGTGGCATCGGGTATTGGCGGTGGTTCGGCGGATGCGGCGGCGGCGTTGCGGCTGCTGCTGCGGGCGTGGAACCTGTCCATCCCCCGCGACGCCCTGATGGCGCTGGCGACCCGGCTGGGCGCGGACGTGCCGGTCTGTCTGGACCAGCTTTCCGCCCGGATGGAGGGAATCGGGGAGGAACTGTCACCCGCTCCCACCCTGCCGCCCTGCGGCATGATTCTGGTCAATTGCGGGCAGAGCGTTTCCACCCCGCAGGTGTTCAGGACCCGTGCGCCGGTCTTCACGCCGCGTGCCAGCCTTCCCGCGCGATGGGATACACTGGCGGATATGGTGCGCGACCTGTCGGAACAGACCAATGACCTGCAGGACGCGGCCTGCGCCATCTGCCCGGAAATCGCAACCGTCCTTGACACCCTGCGTAACGCCCCCGGCTGTCGTCTGGCGCGCATGAGCGGTTCGGGGGCTACGTGCTACGCCCTGTTCGACAGTCCCGCGGCGGCACAGGCCGCGGGTGCGACGATCAGCCAGCCAGACTGGTGGGTATGGGCGGGCGATCTGTGCCGTAGCGGCGCACGGCTGGCAACTGCCGCCGATTCCCTGCACGCCTGAAAAAGAGGGCGGGGCGCGGGTATGGCGCCCCTGACCCGTCAGTGACGCCTGCGGCGCAGGGCGAACAGCACGAAACCCATGAACGCCGCCACGGTGGCGAACTGCGCATGACGGGTGGTCAGCAGCAGCGGCATGGCCTTGCGGGTGATCATGTCAAAACGGCCATGGGCGGCATAGGCGCCGGGCACCGTTTTGTACAGGTCATCGGGTTCATCACCTGTCACGGCCACCTTTTCCATCTGCCTGGCGTAGCCCTTGCCCGCCAGCCAGCGGTCCGACAGGCCCGGCACGAACGTGCTCAGCACCCAGTTCCGCACGCCCGACAGGCCCACCCAGATATCGCGTTCACGCCCGAACGCCGCGCGGCAGATGGCTTCGGCCGCGATTTCGGGTTCATAGACCGGTCCCATCGGCTTCAGGTGTTTGCCGGTATGGTTGCGGGTCCATGAAAAGCGCGGCGTGTTGATCGCGGGCAGGTGGACCATGGCGATATGGATGCGGTCGCCATCATGCAGGATTTCGGGGCGCAGGCTTTCGGAAAACGCGCGCACGGCGGCACGCGCACCGTTTTCAACCGCCTGCAGCGGTGGCGGGCGCAGGCTTGCCAGCCGGTCAAGGTTGACGATCGTGCCATGTCCGCGCCTGCGCATCCGGGCCAGCGCCGCGCGAGTGCCGTTGACGGTGCCCAGATAGGTGACTTCCGTCGCGCGGCGGATTTCATCGGCGTCCAGTGCCGCGAGCTGTCCGGTTACGGTGGCTCCGGCGCAGTTGATCCACAGCGTGATGGGGCCAAGGACGTCCTCGATCTCCTCGGCGGCCTGCTCGACAGCCTTTGCATCGGCCACATCGGCGCAGGCGATATGGGTGCGGATGTTCAGTTCGCGCAGTTCGGCTGCCGCGTCGCCCAGCCGGTCGAGGTTACGACCGATCAGGGCGACATCGCACCCGGCACGGGCCAGTGTGCGTGCCGTGGCGCGACCGATACCCGCGCCCGCTCCGGTAATGACAGCAACCTGCTGCGGCATGAACTGTGCTCCCCACCATGGATAAATCGTCGATTGTCCAGGGGACCGGTATTGGCCCGCGCAGGACAGGATCAGGATGCGCCTACCCTATCACGGCCAGTCCGGCCCGAACACTGCCCGGCAGGCAGGCCGCGCCCGCCCTGTTCGCGGGTCAGATATATTTCAGGGCCAGTATGCCGCCCACCAGGGCCACAGCGAACATCGCGGCCACGACCGGCAGGCGGTTTTCAATAAAGTTCTGGATCGGCGCGCCAAAGCGGCGCAGCAGGACCGCCAGCAGGAAAAACCGCACCCCGCGCGTAATGGCGCAGGCGGCCAGAAACGGTAGCAGCGAAAGATGGGCCGCCCCGCTGGCGATGGTGACGAATTTGAACGGGATGGGCGTCAGCCCCTTGATCAGGATGATCCAGATGCCCCATTCGCGAAAGCGTTCCTGCAGGGACAGTAATGTATGTTCGGCATGATAGAGCCGCACGATGGGCATGGCGGCATATTCCAGCAGGAACGCGCCGATAACCCACCCCAGTACCGCGCCGCACACGCTGGCCGTCGTGCAGATGGCGGCAAGCCGGAATGCGCGGTCCCGGCGTGCCAGCACCATGGGGATCAGCATGATGTCGGGCGGCAGCGGAAAGAAACTGGCCTCGGCAAAGGCGATGATCGCCAGCCAGATAACGGCGTGCGGGCTGGCAGCCAGCGCAATGATACGGGCATACAGGCGATCAAGCATGATCTGGCAATGCCATTTCCCGCCAGCGTGCCGCAAGGACTTATTGCATGGTGGTTATCCGGACTTCACATATGACGTGAAATTGTACCCGATGGGCTGTCCGGTCCCCTCAGCGTCCACCTTTCTGCGCTTCTGGAACGCGGCATTCACCCTGGGGTCAGGTTCGGGAATCCCGGCCTAGCAGACAAGCGTGACGGTCACGCGCAGGCCATGGGGCTGGCGGTTGCCCAGCCGGATATCGCCGCCCAGTCCCCAGATGATGTTGCGCGAAATGGACAGGCCCAGCCCTGTTCCCCCGGTCTCACGGTTACGGCTCTGCTCGGCGCGGACGAAGGGGTCGAACATGCGTTCCAGATCTTCGGTCGGCAGTCCGGGGCCGTCATCCTCGATCAGGATGGTGACACGGGATTCATCCGCGTCCTCGCCTTCCCCCGGCCGGGGCGGCAACAGCACGATCTGCACGCCGCCACCGTATTTTATGGCGTTCGTGACCAGATTGCTCAACGCGCGCTTGAGCGCCATGGGGCGCGCGCGGACATGCACATCGGGCATTTCGGATACGAAGGCGATCCGGTCCGCCATGTCGGGACAGGTCTCGGCGGCTTCATCGGCGATTGTCTGCAGCAGGGCGGTCAGGTTGATCTGGCCCATCGGTTCACGCTGTGCGGCATCGCGGCCAAAGGCCAGGGTGGCAGCGACCATGGATTCAAGCTCATCAAGGTCGCTGAGCATCTTGGCCCGCATTTCGTCGTCTTCAACAAATTCGGCCCGCAGCTTCAGCCGTGTGATCGGGGTGCGCAGGTCATGACCGATGGCGGTCAGCATAAGCGTGCGATCCATCAGGTAGCGGCGGATGCGGTGCGCCATGGTGTTGAAGGCATGGGCGGCGCGCGCCACTTCGCGTGGGCCATCCTCGGGCATGGGCGGCGCGTTTACATTGCGGCCCAGTTCCTCGGCGGCGGCGGCCAGCGTGCTGACCGGCGCGATCAGCCGGCGCACCCCCCACAGGATCAGGAGACCGCCCGTGAAGGTCATGATCAGGAATGCGATGGGAAAGGTGGGGGAACGGAACAGGCTGGGCCGGGGCTGGATGTAATGGATCGTGACCCAGCGCCGTTCATCGGGCAGCAGGAAGGCAATGGTGCGCCTGCGTCCCCTTGTATCGGGGGAGATCATCACCTGCTCGGGCCGCAGGGACTGGGGCAGGGGACCAAGCCCCGGGTCTCCATCGCCCGGACCATCAGGCCCGTCATGACCACCGGGGCCGAAGGGGGGATGGTCGTGCCGGTCGCCCTCGAATGGCATGTGGTCGTGCCAGTCTTCTTCGGGCGGGTGCATGCGGTGCGGCCCGTGTGGTGGCATGACCACCCCGTTGACCATGTCCGGCTCGGGGCCGGGGGTAAGGGTTATGGTGACCCCGGGTGGCAGGGGCAGGGCGGCGAGTTCCCGCGCCCGGTCGGACGGGGCGGTTTCCACAATGGCGCGGTAATAGGTAAAGACCTTGCTGCGCGCCTGCGCGTTTATCATGCGCTGGTCAAAATCGAACCTGTCCATGGCATGGATGGTCAGGCCGATGATCTGGATGACGCCAAGGCCGCCGATCAGCAGCAGCGTGGTGCGCGCGGCAAGGGATTGCGGCAGCAGGCGCCTGCGCAGGCGCTGCCACCAGCCCCCGGTGGGGGATGTTTCGGTTTTCTGTTCGGAAAGGAAGGACTGCGGGAAAGCAGACATGCGGATTGTCAGAGACGCTCGACTTCCGCGGCAAGGACATAGCCACCCCCGCGCACGGTCTTGATAAGCTGGGCGTTGCGCCCGTTATCCTCCAGCTTGCGGCGCAGGCGGCTTATGGCCACGTCGATCGCGCGGTCGAACGGTCCCGCCTGTCGCCCGCGCAGCAGGTCGAACAGCATGTCGCGCGTCATGACCCGGTTTGCGCGTTCCAGCAGGGCCAGCAGCAGGTCATATTCGCCCCCCGTCAGCGGGACTTCCACTTCATCGGGGTTGAGCAGGCGGCGGCGGCCCGTATCCAGCGCCCAGCCCGCAAACCGCAGGGTATGCAGCACCGGCACGCTGCGCGGATCGGGCGTGTCGGATGCGCGGCGCAGCACGGCGCGGATGCGCGCCAGCAGTTCGCGCGGGTTGAAGGGCTTGGGAACGTAATCATCCGCCCCCAGTTCCAGGCCGATGATCCGGTCGGTGTCATCGCCCATGGCGGTCAGCATCACGATCGGCACATTGGCCTGCGTGCGCAGCCAGCGCGAGATGTCCAGCCCGCTTTCGCCGGGCAGCATCAGGTCGAGAATGACCAGTTGGTAATGGCCTTCAGCCCAGCGGCGACGGGCTTCATGCCCATCGCGCGCGGTGGTGACGCGCAGTTCGTTGCGTTCAAGAAACCGTGCCAGCAGGTCACGGATTTCACGGTCATCATCAATGATCAGGATGTGCGGCAGCGGGGTCATTTTTGCAGTTTACATCACCGCGCGGATCGCCGCACCAGATGTTTCACTCCGTTGCAATTACCCCTGCCGCAACCCCTTGATATCAGGCCAGCCACTGCGGAACAGGCAGGCTCTTGCTGCGCAGGAAAGCGGGATTGAACAGCTTGGACTGGTACCGCGCGCCGCCATCGCACAGGATGGTGGCGATGCGGTGCCCCGGCCCCATCGCGCGCGCCACGCGGATGGCGGCTGCGATGTTGATGCCGGCCGAACCACCAACCGACAGCCCTTCATGGATCAGCAGGCTGTAGATTTCCTCCAGCGCTTCGGCATCGGGGATGCGCACCGCATCATCGAAATGCAGCCCTTCCAGATTGCCGGTAACGCGCGACTGGCCGATGCCTTCGGTAATGGAAGAACCGCTGACCGACAGGTCGCCCGATTTCACCCAGCCATACAGGCCCGAGCCTTCCGGGTCGGCCAGCACCACACGCGGACGGTCCACGCCCGCCTTCGCTGCCATGTCTTCCAGCCCCAGCGTAACCCCCGCCAGCGTGCCGCCCGTCCCGCACGAGCAGGTGAAGGCGTCGATCCGCCCCCCCATCTGTTCCCATATCTCGGGGGCGGTGGTGTGGCGGTGGCCCTCACGGTTGGCGGTATTGTCGAACTGGTTGGCCCATACGCCGCCGGTTTCTTCGGCCAGACGGCGCGAGACATGGACATAATTGCCCGGATCACGGAACGGCTTGGCGGGCACAAGGCGCAGGTCCGCGCCGATCATGCGCAGGAAGTCGATTTTTTCCTGACTCTGCGTTTCCGGCATGACGATGATGGAGCGGTAACCCCGCGCATTGGCCACCAGCGTCAGGCCGATCCCGGTATTGCCTGCCGTGCCTTCCACAATCGTGCCGCCGGGCTTGAGCACGCCACGGCGTTCGGCATCGTCGATGATCGCGAGGGCGGCGCGGTCCTTGACCGATCCGCCGGGGTTCATGAATTCCGCCTTGCCGTAGATTTCGCAGCCCGTCGCTTCCGATGCCCGTCGCAGGCGGATCAGGGGCGTATGGCCTATGGCAGCCGGCATGTCCGATGAGAGGGATGAGGCGGGATTTGCACTTTCGGCCATAAGGCAGCACCTTCACTGGTCTGGATCATATGATGTGGCACGGCTGGCTACAGGGCGGTCAAGCCGTGCGGATTGCATTCCTTACTATCAGGAATGCGGCGGGCTTGGCATATCCCTAAAACAGCTTTTGCCGATGAAAGGAAACAGGAATGATTGACGATATTTCACCTTCCGCCACATGGGAGGCGGTGCGTGGCCGCCCCAACGCCCATCTTGTGGACGTGCGTACGCCCATGGAATGGGAACATATCGGCGTGCCCGACCTGTCCGGCGCGGGCAAGGAACTGGTGCGCGATAGCTGGCAGCTTCCCCCGGCGGGACAGGTCAATCCCGACTTCATCGCCACGCTGGAAAAGGCGGGGATCGGCAAGACGGATGAGGTCTATTTCATCTGCCGTTCCGGCGCGCGCAGCATGGCCGCGGCCCACGCCGCCTATGATGCGGGCTACCACAACGTGTACAACGTGGCCGACGGGTTCGAAGGGCCGGAGGATGCAACCGGCCACCGTGGCCGCCTTGCCGGATGGCAGGCATCGGAACTGCCCTGGTCACGCGGCTGACATGACGGCTGCGGGCTGGCCCGTGGGGTCTGTGCTCCCTACTGGTCGGCCTGCGGTTCGCGGTCCGCATCGTAATGGACCTGCAGCACGGCACACCACGGATAACGCGGGTCCAGACTCTGGCCCCTGCGGTCGGACACGCGGCCATCGGGGCCTACGGGCACATGCGTCAGGGCCACGGCGTCGTCTATGTTACCGCCGATGATGCTGATTTCGCGGCCAAAAGGCGCATCGTTCAGTCCGGTCGCGACAACAAAGCCGCAATGGGCGGGGAAGCCCTGCGCAGTCGGCAGGTCACGGAAGCGTACGGATTTGCTGCTTCCGCGCCCCACGCACAGCAGATCACCCAGCTTCGGGGCGTAGCGGGCGGGATTGCGGGCCGTCACACCCTTTTCCACCCCCGCCGCCGCCGCGTTGATGTAGGTGGAATGGTTGGGTGAATAGGCGAAGCGGTCATTGGCGCCCGCCACCCGCATCACATAGGAAATGAAGGCCGCCGACCACGCATACAGCCCGTCATGCACGAAGTCGGTTATATGTCCGTCCGCATCATGCTTGCCATCCCATGACGCTTCGGTTTCCTGCGGGTCCTGCCCGATCCACCAGTATTCCCCCACGCGCTGCCACAGGCCGGGCGTGCGTTCGGGCTTGACCAGCGGCGTTGTGGGTTCGAGGCGTTCCAGCGGGTCGTCATCATTGACCGGCTGGCCGAACAGCCGCCATTCGCGCAGCGCTATGGCCACCACGTCCTGCCGGGTAAAAGGCTCGTAATTGCGGGTGGCGAAATCCGGCACATGGGTATTGACGGCCAGTGGTCCCGAACCGTTGGCGTACTGCGCAACCGGCGTTACGGCCCGCGTCGGGTGGCTGTCCGGGCCATGCGCGCAGGCTGCAAGGCAGGCCAGTGGGGCGAGAAGGGCTATCTTGCGCAAAATCGGCTCTCTCCATTGCAGGCGGCTTGTCCATCCATACGGCGCGAACCGGGCTGACGGAAGGGGCCTTGCCGCTTGTGCCCGCGTAAAAATTGCAACACCTGCCCGCCCGATCGTGTTGGGAAGGGAGCGATCGGCTGCCGCCCGGCCGCCGCGGGGGCAGGTGACGCCATGGTGTCTCGCCACGGCATGCGGTACGGTTGCGCCCGCAACATAAACACGGAGAGCAGTTCATGCCCGAAGCGTCTGTTATGGAAACAACCACGATCCGTGGCCTGAAGAATCCCGTATCGCGCATCGCCCTTGGCACATGGGCCATTGGCGGGTGGATGTGGGGTGGCCCGGATGACCGGCAGGCCATCGCCACGATTCAGGAAGCGGTCGATCTGGGCATTACCCTGATCGATACGGCGCCCGTATACGGTTTTGGCCATTCGGAGGAGGTTGTGGGTCAGGCCCTGCAGGGGCGGCGCGACAGGGTTGCCATTGCAACGAAGGTCGGTCTGGACTGGACGGAAGATCACAAGCCCTTCCGCAACACATCCGCGGCGCGCATCCGTAAGGAAATCGAGGATTCGCTGCGTCGGCTCCGAACGGATTACATCGACCTGTATCAGGTGCATTGGCCCGACAGCGCTGTTTCGATGGAGGAAACCGCCCGCACACTGGAATCCCTGGTGCAGGAGGGCAAGGTGCTGGCCCTCGGGGTAAGTAATTTCACCATCGCGCAGATGGAGGAATTCCGGGCATTCGCGCCCCTGTCCGCCGTACAGCCGCCTTACAACCTGTTCGAACGCGCGATGGAGCATGATATCCTGCCCTATGCCCGGCAGCACGGGCTGGCCATTCTGGCATACGGGCCGCTGTGCCGTGGCCTTCTGTCGGGCAAGATGACGGCGCAGACCGAATTCGGCCCCGACGACCTGCGCAGCGCCGATCCCAAGTTCCAGTCGCCGCGTTTCGCGCAATATCTTGAAGCCGTACGGCAGTTGCAGGATTTCGCGCGCGAACGCCACGGCAAGTCCCTGCTGGCGCTGGCCATCCGCTGGGTTCTGGATCAGGGACCGACCATCGCCCTGTGGGGCGCGCGTCGCCCGGACCAGATTGCCGCCGTCGCGGATGCGATGGGCTGGAGCCTGAGTGCCGCGGACCTGCGCGATATCGATACGATCCTGAACACCTGCATCAAGGACCCCGTAGGGCCGGAGTTCATGGCCCCGCCGGGCCGCTAGGCTGATGCCGGACCGGGGTGGCCAGTGTGCTGCCCCGGATTACCTGATGGATATTTCACGACCCGGCATTACGGGCTGACAATACCACCCACGTTATTGTCGTAGCGTGCTTTCCATACCCCTTCTTCGACCATGCACTGGGCAAAGAACTTCTTGTGGTTGCTACCCCCCGCGGAAATCTGGGAGCTGCCGCCGGTCCCGCTGAAGATCGCGCCGGTTGCGGATGTGGCCTCGCATTTCTGTTCGGCGGCGGCGTAGCGCGGGTTTTCCCTGGGAAGGACGGGCTCATAACCGCTGATATACCCGTACGGGGAATTGCCGTGGATATGGTGTTCACGCACGCTGAAATGGTGCGAACGGGCATGGGCGCAGGGTGCGGTCACGGCAGCAGCGCACAGGCCAGCAGTCAGGACACCGGCGGTCAGGGCGCGGATGGATGGCATGAGGGCTGTATCTCCTGTGCGCAGGGGCAGGGTCGTCTGGGGGACTGATATAGCCGCCCTGCCGTTTCGTGTCAGGTCGTGCCAGCGTGATCGTGCCCTGCGTGGGGGGCGCTGTCGGGTCGGGGAAGGGATCGGGCCTCGATCTGGAGTTCCTGTTCAATGAAGTCGAGTTCCTGATTGATCGTCCACTCGGTTTCATCATTGATGCGTTTTTGGATGACGCGCATGTGCAGGCGTTCGCGCATGTGGCGGATGATGCGGAAGCGCAGCGCCAGTTCGGCGCGCTTTTCACGGATGGCGGTGGCGCGGATGCTGGCTTCCGCCGCGCGTGAATTGTCCAGCCTGTGCACCGTGTCCTGATATTCGTGCAGCAGGCGGCCAATGGCTTCCTGTTTCAGGTCGATCGATTCTTCCTTGTCAGGTGTGACCACAAGTTCCTGCTGTGCCAGTGCGGCCTGTTCCGCATGCAGGGTCTGGATCGCGGTCTGCGCCAGTTCGATGCGCATCATGTCCAGTTCATGCAGGGCGGGGTCGTTTTCATCCGTGCTGATGCCATGTAGCAGGGGCGGGATGGACAGGCTGGCCAGCAGCAGCGAACAGATGATCACCCCCGCCGCCAGCGTGACCAGCAGTTCGCGCCCCGGAAAGCCGGGGCCAGCCGCACTGGCCACCGGCAGCGACAGCACGGCCGCCAGCGTAATGGCCCCGCGCGTGCCTGCCACCGTCATCAGCAGCACGGTGCGGGCGGAGGGGATGACCGTCTTGCGATGGCGGAAATGCGCGAACAGCCGCCGCGCCGAAATCGAGATCCATATCCACGCGAAACGGATCAGGCTCATCATGAGCTGGATGCCGATGATCGCCAGGATCAGGAACCATGGCGATACCCCGCCCGCCCGCGCGATCCGCGCGCCCCCCGTAACCAGATCGGGCAACTGAAGGCCCAGCAACAGGAAGATCACGGCGTTGAAGGTGAAATTCACCATGTCCCATACCGTGGTGGCCTTAAGGCGCGTTTCTGTCCGCGCTTCATTCATTACCCCGGTGAACTTGACCGTCATGCCGCCCGCCACGGCGGCCAGAATGCCCGAACACTGCATCGCGTCGGCAATCAGGTAGATGCCGAACGGCAGCATCATCGCCAGCGTGATATGGGTGGGCGGGTCGTCATAGCCGCGTACCAGCAGCACATGTTCCGCCCGGCAGGCCAGCCATGCGGTGATGATGCCGATCAGGATGCCGCCCATGGACATGAAAATGAAACTGCCCAGCGCCTGCTGGAACGAAAACAGCCCGGTCATGGCCGCCGCCACGGCGAATTTGAAGCAGACCAGCCCCGATGCGTCGTTAAGCAGCGCTTCCCCATGCAGAAGGTGCACCACGCGCGCCGGCGCCCGCCCGCCTTCGATCATGCTGCCCACCGATACCGCATCGGTGGGGGACATGACGGCGGCCAGCGCGAAGGCGGCTGGCAGCATGATGGGCGGGATCAGCCAGTGGATGAAATATCCACATACCAGCGTGGTGAACACCACCAGCCCCAGCGCCATCATGATGATGATGTTGCGCAGTTCCCCGAACTCACGCATCGGCATGCGGTAGGCATCGGCATAAAGCAGCGGTGGTATGAACAGCAGCAGGAACATGTCCGGATCGAAGCCGATGTTCAGCCCCGCCAGTGCGGCGATGGCGCCCACCGCGATCTGGATCAGGGGCAGCGGCACGGGAATGCGACCCACGCGCGATATCAGGCTGCTGATACCGGTCACGGTCAGTAATGCAAGAGTGAGGAAAACGGCATGCATCGGGGTTGAGTCTTTTTATATTTCTATTGTTTAAGTCAAATACTTCATTTTTCGTTTAATTAAAAATACAAAAGATGTTATTATCAATTCTCTGCTTTGCTATTTTCTTCTGCCAGCCATGCGTTACCGCAGCCCGGAAGATTTCACCGCCCTTCATTGACCCGTCCTCCTCCACTTCCCATTATTGAAGGAAGACTGGCCGCAAGGCCGTATCATGATGTTCGGGGATGGGCGTGGCGTGGCCAGGCTGGCAGGTTCCTGACGAAGGGATGGTTTTTAAGTGAGCAAGGACCCATACGAAGTACTCGGCATAGCCCGTTCGGCCAGCCAGGATGACATACGCAAGGCCTATCGCAAGCTGGCCAAGAAGTACCATCCTGACCTCAATCCGGGCGACAAGGTGGCGGAAGAGAACTTCAAGGCCGTGGGGGCTGCCAACGCCCTCCTGTCCGATGAGGAACAGCGCGCCCGCTTCGACCGGGGCGAGATCGATGCCAGCGGCCAGGAAAAGGGATTCGGCTTTGGCGGTGGTGGTGGCGGCTACCGCGATTATGCGGAGGGGCCGCAGGGCTTCCATTACGGCGGCAACCAGTTTTCGGAAGATGACCTTGGCGATATCTTCGGCACCATGTTCGGTCAGGGCGGCGGTGGCGGCTTCCGTCGCAGGCCGCAGGGACCGCGCAAGGGCAATGACCGGCAGTATGCGCTGACCGTCAGCTTTCTGGACTGCGTCAATGGCGGTACGTCGCGCATCACCCTGCCCGGTGGCGCCACGCTGGACGTGAAGATTCCGCCCGGCATTACCGATGGACAGGTCCTGCGCCTGCGCGGCAAGGGTGATCCGGGGCAGCAGGGCGGCCCGGCGGGCGATGCGCTGATTACCATTACGGTTGCGCCCGACAGCACGTACGAACGTGACGGCGATGACATCCGCATGTCGCTGCCGGTGGACCTGAAAACGGCGGTGCTGGGTGGCAGCATCACCATTCCCACGCCTGCGGGATCGGTCAAGATGAACGTTCCCCCAAAATCCGACAGTGGCAGCGTGCTGCGGCTGCGCGGGCGCGGGGTCAAGGCGCATGGCGGAAAGGAAGCGGGCAATCTGTACGTGAAGCTTCAGGTCACCATCGGCAAGGTGGATGCGGCCCTTGAGGACTTCCTGAAGAACTGGACACCCGGCGGGACAGCGGAGCAGCGGGAGGCCAAGGCATGATCACGCTCGAAACCCTGTGCGTGCGCATCGGCAACGTGCCGGCGGCGGATGTGCAGGGCTGGATCGATAATGCATGGCTGCGGCCCGAGGGCGCGCCGGGACATTACCTTTTCCGCGAGATTGACGAGGCACGCGCCCGTCTGATTGTCGAACTGCGCGACGATATGGGTGTCAATGCCGAAAGCATGCCCGTGGTGCTGTCCCTGCTTGACCAGCTTTATGCCGCGCGCCGCCAGATGCTGCGCCTGCGTGAGATCATAAGCGTGCCGCGGGAAAGCGAACTGCGCGGCAGGGTGCGCGCCCTGCTGGCCAGCATGCAGGACTGACCCCGTCCACGGTCAGGTAAGTCCCTGCCTGTTCACCCCCGTACCACAGCGTGGTGCGGGGGTGTTTTTTTTCAGGTCGCCCCCTGATTTCAGTCGGCGCGGCTGAGCGGCAGGTCCAGCTTCTGGCCCGGCTTTGTGCCCTGCATCCGCAGATCGGCGCTGTTGGGCGAGGTCAGGCGGAAGATGGCGTGCGGATCGTCATTGACCGAACGCAGGGACGTGGCGTCCTGCACCTTCATTTCAATCGTGCGGCCTGTCAGCCCGGTAATCTTGTTCAGCGCGTCCGGCAGCGTGAGATAGAGCCGCGCGGCGGGGCCTGTCGCCTTGTTGGCGGTAATGGTGACGGGCTTCAGGCCCAGTGCTGTCCATTCGCCGGTATACGCACCCGGACCATAGGGGGGCTTGGGGTCGGTATCATCGGCGCGGGCCACGCCGCTGCTGGCGACAACGCCCGTCAGGGCCAGCGCGGCAAAGGCCATGTGAAGTGGTTTCATAATGCAGTCATCCTGATCTTCATTCACGGACCACAATGGCAGGCGTGTAGCGCACAGGGCAAGCCGGTCCCCCGCATGGCGCGGGATGAGACGGGCTTCCCACGGAGATTGCCATATATTTTATGTATGGAAGTAGCCTTGAATATATATTGGACGTACGAACCTGCGTGCAGCACCATCACCGGGCAATCACATATGACCGGAAGACGGGGGATGCCGGACGCATTCCTTTTCCGTTGCAGGAGGCTGAGGTCTTGAAGCTGAAATGCTACTCGCTGGGCGATGTCGATACCCGGTCCAGCGCCGCGGATGCGACGGGTGTACGTCCCCGCATGAACCGACTTTATCAGACATCGACAATGGCGGCCCTGCTGGACGCGGTGTACGATGGCGAAACCACGCTTGACGAACTGTTGATGCACGGCAATTTCGGGCTGGGCACCTTCAACGCGCTGGATGGCGAAATGATCGTCAATGACAGCGTGATCCACCAGTTCCGCGCCGATGGACAGGCCGGGCGCGTGCCGGGCGATCTCAAGACGCCATTTGCCTGCGTCACCTTCTTCAACCCGGAGAAGGAGTACATGATCGACACGGCGCGCGACAAGGAAGGCTTCGAGGCGATTGTCGACCAGCTTGTCAACAATCCCAACCTGTTTGCCGCCGTGCGCTTTACCGGCATGTTCGAACGTGTCGAAACCCGCACCGTATTCTGCCAGTGCCGCCCCTATCCGCCGATGCTGGACGTGGTCGCCCGCCAGCCGACCATGCAGCTCGGGGCCTCCACCGGCACCATGCTCGGTTTCCGCACGCCGGGTTACATGCAGGGCGTCAATGTCGCGGGCTATCACCTGCACTTCCTGACGGAAGACGGGCGTCGTGGCGGGCACCTGACCGATTACGCGGTGCTGAAGGGTCGGCTGGAAGTCGGGGTCATTTCCGATGTGGAAATCCAGCTTCCCCGCACGGAGCAGTTCGCGCGCGCCAACCTCTCCCCCGAAAACATTCACGAAGCCATTCGCGTGGCCGAGGGCGGCTAGGGATCATCCCCCGCCCCACTGAGATGATCGCGCGCGCAGGGCTGCGGCGCCAACGGTTCAGGATACCATATCATGACTGACAAGACCCAGTCGCCCGCGCCACAGTGCGGGGCGGACATGATCGTGCGCAATCTGGTTGCGCACGGCACCACCCATGTATTCGGCATTCCGGGCGCGAAGGTGGACCGGCTGTTCGACGCACTGGTCGACTCGCCCATCGAAACGGTGGTGACCCGTCATGAACAGAACGCCGCCTTCATCGCGGGCGGCATCGGGCGGCTGACTGGCAAGGCAGGCGTTGCGATCGCCACATCCGGCCCTGGCGCATCCAACTTCGTGACGGGTCTGGCCACCGCCAATTCCGAAGGCGACCCGGTGCTGGCCATTGGCGGCGCGGTCAAGCTGGCCGACCGGCTGAAGCTGACCCACCAGAGCATGGACACCGTCGCCCTGTTCCAGCCGATCACCAAATACAGCGCGGAAATCACGTCCCCCGCCGCCGTGTCGGAAGTGATGGCCAACGCCCTGCGCTTTGCCGAAAGTGGCCGCCCGGGTGCTGCCTTCGTCAGTACGCCCATGGATATCCTGTCCATGCCGGCACAGGGCAATGTTCTGGCCGGGCGCAAGCTGCCCACGCCGGGCGCCGCCCCTGTCGAGGCGGTGAACGAGGCGCTGGCGCTGGTGCGCAAGGCCCAGCGCCCGGTCATCCTGCTTGGCCTGTTGGCCAGCCGTCCCGACGTGTCCGACGCGGTGCGCGCGCTGGTGGCGACGACAGGCGCGCCGGTTATCGGCACCTATCAGGCTGCCGGGGCGGTATCGCAGGAACTGTCCGACCGTTTCGGTGGCCGCGTGGGCCTGTTCCGCAACCAGCCGGGCGACCAGTTGCTGCATGAGGCCGATCTGGTCATTTCCATCGGCTACAACCCGATCGAATACGATCCGTGGCTGTGGAATGTCGATAATGGGCGCAAGATCGTGCATGTCGATGTAGTGGCCGCCGAACTCGATACCCATTACGACCCGGCGGTTGAACTGGTTGGCGATATCGCCGCATCCGTCCGCGCCCTTGCAGCCCAGGCGGGCAGGCTGCCGCGTGCCCCCCAGCTTGAAACGATTCTGGCGCAGTATCATGCCACGCGCCTGTCCGCGCTGTCTGGCGCGCGCAGCACGAGCAACACGGCGGTCCATCCGCTACAGATCGTGCGTGAACTGGAACAGTTCATCACCCCCGATGTCACGATGTGTCTGGACATGGGCACCTTCCACATCTGGCTGGCGCGTTACCTGCTGTCCTTCCGCGCGCGTCAGATGCTGATCAGCAACGGCCAGCAGACCATGGGCGTCGGCCTGCCGTGGGGCATTGCCGCAAGTCTGGTCAACCCGGCGCAGAAGGTGATTTCCATATCCGGCGATGGCGGGTTCATGATGTCGTGCATGGAGCTGGAAACGGCGGTGCGGCTGAAGTGCAACCTCATTCACATGGTCTGGGTCGATCAGGCCTACAACATGGTGGAAATGCAGGAAAAGAAGAAGTACGGTCGTGGTTCCGGTGTGGAATTCGGCCCCATCGACTTCGCCATGTTCGCCCGTTCCTGCGGGGCGAAGGGTATTGCCGTCCAGTCAGCCGATGGCGTGGCGGGCGCACTGCGCGAAGCTATGGAAGCCGAAGGGCCGGTGGTGATCTCGGTTCCGGTCGATTATTCGCAGAATCACCTGCTCATGAAGCCGCTGGCCACACTGGGTGAAACATCGGCGGCGGCGTAAGGACGTCCTGCCACAAAATCCGGTCTGCAACAGCCCGAACGGGCGGCGGGCCGGTCTGTCCGGGCATATGACATGAGCATTTTATGCGTAAGTGCCATCATGCGGAACATGCCAGACTGACAGCCACATACCATGAACGTGCCTGATCCGTTAAAGCAGGCTGACGTTTTGTACATGGTATCTAGGAAAACGAAGAATGCTGGAAATGGCACAGGACATGTCATCGCTTGCGGGCGTGGATCTGGTTACGGAACTCAAGGATATCGTCGGTCATCACCATGTGCTGACCGAGGACGGGGCCACGCTGCCCTACCGTCGTGGATTCCGCTTCGGGGAAGGGCGGGCGCTTGCGGTTGTCATGCCCGGTTCGCTGGTGGAACAGTGGCGCGTGCTTCAGGCCTGCGTACAGGCTGGCGTCATCGTTATCATGCAGGCGGCCAATACCGGCCTGACCGGTGGTTCCACCCCCGATGGCAACACCTATGACCGTGACATCGTGATCGTGCACAGCATGCGCATGCGTACGATCCACCTGATCGGCGATGGTAGACAGGTCGTCTGCCTGCCCGGCGCCACGCTGGACCAGCTTGAGAACATGCTCGCCCCCATTGGGCGCGAGCCGCATTCCGTTATCGGATCGTCCTGTATCGGGGCATCGGTTTTCGGTGGCGTCAGCAACAATTCGGGTGGCGCGCTGGTCCGCCGCGGCCCGGCCTATACCGACATGGCGCTGTTCGCGCAGGTGTCCGAAACGGGGCGGCTGCAACTGGTCAACCATCTGGGCATCGAACTGGGCGATGATCCCGAGGACATCCTGCGCCGGGTGGAGGAAGGCAACTTTCCCGAATCCAGCATCAACTGGCAGGCCGGGCGCGGGCATGACGATGATTACGCCCGGCATGTGCGTGAAGTGGATGCCGATACCCCGGCCCGCTACAACGCTGATCTGCGCCGCCTGCACGAAGGGTCGGGCTGTGCGGGCAAGCTGGGGCTGTTCGCTGTCCGCCTTGATACGTTCGAGGCCGAGAAGAACCCGGTTGTTTTCTATATCGGCACCAACGCGACGGACGTGCTGGAAGATGTGCGCCGCCACATCCTGTCCTCCTTCACGGAACTGCCGATCGCGGGGGAATACCTGCATCGCGACGCATTCAACATTGCCGAGAAGTATGGCAAGGACACCTTCGTCATCATCCGGATGATCGGCACGAAGCGCCTGCCGGCCATGTTTGCCATGAAGAATGCGTTCGACCGGATTGCTGATCGCTTCAGCTTCCTGCCAAAGCATTTCAGTGACCGCGCCATGCAGTTCATGAGCCGTTTCTTTCCGCAGCACCTGCCTGCGCGGATGCGCGACTACCGTGACCGGTTTGAACATCACCTGATGCTCAAGGTCAGCGCATCAGGCGCGCAGGAAGCGCGTGATTTCCTGAAAAGCCATTTCGCGACGCATGAAGGGGACTTTTTCGAATGTACCCCCGATGAAGGTTCCAAGGCGTTCCTGCACCGCTTTGCCGCCGCTGGCGCCGCGATCCGTTATCGCAATGTCCATACCGACACGACCGAGAACATCGTGGCCCTTGACGTGGCGCTGCGCCGGAACGACCGGGAATGGTTCGAGGTGCTGCCCAAGGACATCGAGGACGAAATCATCGTCAAACTGTATTATGGTCATTACCTGTGCCACGTGATGCATCAGGATTACGTGGTGCGCAAAGGCTATGACTGCATGGCGCTGGAACACCGGATGCTGCCGCTGCTGGACAGGCGTGGCGCACGCTATCCGGCGGAACATAATTTCGGCCATCTTTATGCAGCGCCTGACGATGTGCTGGCCCATTACCGCCAGCTTGATCCATGCAACTGTTTCAATCCCGGTATCGGTCAGGCCACCAAGCGCCGGAACTGGGTTGCCGAAAGTCTGGGCTAGTTCTGCCGTCCTTTCGGCATGTGTTCCCCACCCAACGGGGACGGGCGCGCATGCGCCCGCACAAGGGAAGGAAAGTCTGAATAATGACATATACAGTCGGCCATTATCTTGGTGAACGTCTGACACAGATCGGGCTTAAGGATCATTTTGCAGTGGCGGGGGACTACAACCTCGTCCTGCTGGACCAGCTTCTGGAAATCGACGGCCTGAAACAGGTCTATTGCTGTAACGAACTCAATTGCGGCTTCAGCGCCGAAGGCTATGCCCGCGCAAACGGGGCTGCGGCGGCGGTCGTGACCTTCAGCGTGGGCGCGCTGTCCGCGCTGAACGCCATTGGGGGCGCCTATGCCGAAAACCTGCCTGTCATCCTGATTTCGGGCGCGCCCAATTCCAACGACCATGGCAGCGGGCACATCCTGCACCACACCATCGGCACGCCCGATTACGGCTACCAGCTTGAAATCGCCAAACGGCTGACCTGCGCCGCCGTTTCCATCACCTGCGCCGAGGATGCGCCGGTCCTGATCGACCATGCGCTGCGCACCGCCCTGCGCGAAAAGAAGCCCGCCTATATCGAGATCGCGTGCAATATCGCCCCGCAGCCCTGCTCACGTCCCGGCCCGGTGGGCGCCATTCTGGCCGATGCCCCGTCCGATGCGGATACCCTGCGTCTGGCGGTGGATGAACTGGCCAGCTTCATCGCGGCCCGCAAGAAGCCTGTCATGCTGATCGGCAGCCGCCTGCGCGCCGCAGGGTGCGAGGATGCGGCCATCCGTCTGGCCGATGCGCTGGGCTGCGCCGTGGCGACCATGGCCGCCGCCAAGAGCTTCTTCCCCGAAGATCATGCAGGCTATGTCGGCACGTACTGGGGCGATGTCAGCAGCCCCAAGGCGCAGCAGATATTCGACTGGTCCGATGGCATCCTGTGCCTTGCGCCGGTTTTCAACGACTATTCCACCGTGGGCTGGACGGCGTGGCCGAAGGGCGAGAATGTCGCGCTGATGGATGGCCGCCATATTGCCGCCGGGGGCAAGGCATTTGATGGAATTCATCTGCGTGGCGTGATCGATGCCCTGATCGAACGGCTGAAAGGCCAGCCGAAAAAGGATGCGACACTGGTTGAATACCGTCGCATCCACACCCCGGCCGGACAGGCTGCACCTGCCGCCCCCACCGCGCCGCTGGTCCGTGCGGAAATGGCGCGTCAGATCCAGAACCTGCTGACGCCCGATACCACGGTCATCGCGGAAACCGGCGATTCGTGGTTCAACGCCATCCAGATGAAGCTGCCACGTGGCGCGCGCGTGGAACTGGAAATGCAGTGGGGCCATATCGGCTGGTCGGTGCCGGCCACGTTCGGTTACGCGGTGGCGGAACCGGAACGCCGGATCATTGCGATGATTGGCGATGGGTCCTTCCAGCTCACCGCGCAGGAAGTGGCACAGATGGTCCGGCTCAAGCTGCCGGTCATCATTTTCCTGATCAATAACCGCGGCTACACCATCGAAGTGCAGATTCATGATGGCCCGTACAACAACATCAAGAACTGGGACTATGCGGGGCTTATGTCCGTATTCAACGCGGAGGATGGCCACGGCAAGGGTTTCCGCGCCACCACCGGGGCGGAAATGGAAAAGGCGATTGCGGCCGCTCTTGAGAACCGGGAAGGTCCAACCCTGATCGAATGTGTGATTGACCGTGATGACTGCACCAGCGACCTGATTTCGTGGGGGCGGCGTGTAGCCACCGCCAATGCCCGCCCGCCCGCAGCGCGCTAGGCGGCAGGGAATTTCAGGTTTCAGGGGGTGCTTTCGGGCACCCCCTGTCGTATGGGGGCACGCGATCTTTACGGGAGAGGCAGGACATGGCGAACACGACCGGACCGCGCGTAGGCTGTGGCGCGGCGATTATCGACAGTGATGGCCGTATCCTCCTGCTACGCCGCCTGCGGGGGCTGGAAGCGGGATGCTGGGGCCTGCCGGGTGGAAAAGTTGATTCCTATGAGACGACAGCCCATGCGGCTGAACGCGAAATTCATGAGGAACTGGGCATAACCATACAGGCGCGCGACCTGCTGTGCCTGGTGGAGGAAATGGACGCCATCGGTGGCCATCACTGGGTTTCCCCGGTTTATCTGGTCACGTCATGGCAGGGGGAGCCGGCCCTGATGGAGCCGGAAAAGCATGAAGGGCCACAATGGTTCGCGCCCGACTGCCTGCCGGACGATCTTACGACGCCAACCCGGCAGGCGCTGGCCGCCCTGCGGCAGCGATCAGCCTGAACGATGCGGCGGGAGCCTGTCTGATTGTGGTCGTGAGTGGGGCATAAACCCCTGCCGGGATCAGGACGGTTCGACAGTCCGGTCCAGTTTGCGGGCGTAATCGCGCAGCGCACGGCGATGACGGGAATAGATCATGCGTGTGGTCTGCGACCGGATCGGGAGTTCATCCGCTGCCATGGGCAGGGCCGTGGCCGGAACGGGCGCCGTTGCGGGGGACGGGGCGGTTGTGTTGATTGCAGGGGTCATTGCTGCTTTTCCGCTAGGTGCCAAGGACAGGTCGTGCTCCGGCTGGATGGCTGTTAACCGAACGACACATTACATAGCGGTCATATATGTTGGAAATAGGGCATAAAAGACATAGCGGGTCCAAAAAGAATTTCTTCATATAAATTTAAATTTATATCGCGCGTTCAGCATCATGGCCGGGCGGACGGATGCGGGATTTCAGGCGCGGATTTCAGCCAATATGGCGCAGGAACCGGCCATCCGCCCATGCACGGCACAGACCAAGCGTGCGCGGGAACCAATCGGTGCCAAGGCTTTCGACCTGCCGGGTATGCCGATGGGTGCCGGTCCATGCCAGAAGCTGGATTCGCCGCTGGATGATCAGGGCGGGCAGGATATCCAGATCGGCCTGATCCATATGCCCTGCTGTCGCATACCCGCGCAGCCAGTGATCGATCCAGCGGGGAACCTGCGGGTGATCTTCATGGAAACTCAGGGCGGCTGCCAGATCCTGCATGAACCAGCTTATGCCGCAGTCATCAAAGTCGATCAGGCGCGTCCGGTCATCACTGACAAGCAGGTTCGCCAGCCGCAGGTCGGCATGGATCAGCCCGAATCGCTGCTCCGGCTGGCCGTAATCGTCCAGTTGCGCATTGATGCGTATCAGGCAGTCCGCAATCAGTTCGCGTGCTGCATCCGTCATGCCCGGAACGTCCTCCCACTGGCCCCACAGGGCATGGGGGCCGGTCATGGTGTCCGGTGTCCATATTTTGCGGATGAACCCCTGTGGCCGCACCCAGCGTCGGCTGTGGTCATGCAGCCGGGCGGTGATGCGGCCCAGACGGGTAAAGGCTGCGGGATCAATATCGGGTGTGGGTTCGGTCCCATCCATCCAGGCGAACATGACAGCATGGCGGACAGTATCATCGGGCATAGGCAGCGTACGGATACGCGCGCCATCGGTCCCCGGCACCGGCACCGGTACTTCCACCCCGGAATCGCGCAGGGCATCCAGCCACGCCAGTTCACTGTTGATTTCAGTGACGCTGTGGTAGCCGGGACGGTGCAGGCGCAGCGCATAGCGTTGCCCCGTAGCCGTATCGACACGGAACATGACGTTTTCGGAAATGGAAAGCAGGCTGGCCTGCGCATCGGGCAGGCCATAATGCGCCAGTGCGGCATGGGCCAGCAGGGGGAGGGAATCGGTCATGATCCGCCTCCCATACCGCGCGTCGTCGTGGGGATGAAGACCGTTTTACAGGATGCAGTTGAACTGCAGGCCCATCACCGCCGCATCATGATACGTGGTCGTGCCGCCGGGGCGGTTGATATACTGGAAATCCGGCTGGAAGCTCATGCCGCGCGCGGTGTGAATGTTGTAGAAAAGCTCGTAAACATTCTCATGCGTCTGGATGCCCCACGCCTTGCCCCACTGGTTGGTAAGGAACGGCGTCCCCGCAAGGATCGAGGATTCCTGCTGCAGCACCGAAGCCCGGCTCATTTCGAAATAATGGAACATCGCGCCCAGCGTATCGAGGGGACGGCCCCACCGCGCACCGGTTTCCACGATGCCGGCCCAGGTATGGTCCTTCATCGCCGAGATCTTGCCCGAAGTATACATGTAGCCCGCCAGCGCGATCAGGCCGTTGGTGGGGCCCGCGCCATTGCGCATGATCATCTGGTCGGCCTGGAACCATGCCGTGCTGACACCGGACTGCTTGCGGAAGGGCAGGCCCGTCAGGACGGCGGAGTGGCCGTTAATATCCGAATACAGGTCATTGTACTGCGAGTTGTCATAGCCGTAACCCGCCTTGTAGTGACCGGCGAGGTGGTTGCGGCCGAATTCGGGCAGCCAGCCGATTTCCACCGGGGTGGAGAACTTGCCAAGGCCGCTCTGCGCCCATGACCAGCCCGAAATGCCGCCGTTATAGGCATGGGGTGAAACCGCGAACATACCGGCCATGATGTAGGTATCGACCGTGGGCATGACGCGCATCACCACACCAAGGTTGCCCGAAGGCCAGTCACGCCCGCCCGGCACGTATTTGCCCGGCGCGGGGTTGCCGCATATCGATACGTTCATGAAGTCACAGTACAGGGGGGAAGCGGCGAAGAAGCTGCCCACCGGAATCCAGCCCGCGCTGATATCCAGCCGGTTATGGAACAGCGCCTGTTCGGCATACATGTAGACAAGATGGGCGACCACGTTACCACGGGCACCATAGATCTGCTGCACGCCCGCAAGGGAATCGTGGATGTAGTCGGTACTGTCGTTACGGCCATGGCCGTTCACGATCATGGTATGCGTCCAGAAATTCTTCGGGCCACCCGCCAGTTTGTTCCAGTCGATGTCAATTTCCACACCAACCTGTCCCGCATCCGTCACGCCCTGCTTGGCGCCGCCGCGGAAGTTGCCTGCCAGTTCCTCATGAACGTCGGCTTCAATATGCACGCCATGGCGCAGCAGGAAGGGCTGCAGCCCCGCCCACTCACCAAAAAAATGCTGGTTGCCGTAGGGCGCGCTGAAAAACTGCCCCGGGTCCTGTACGGAAACATTCCGTCGGGAATTGACGTTCAGGCTGGGCTGGGAGCCCACGACGCCCTGACCTTCACCCGCGATGGCCTGCGCCCGTGCGGGCGCGCTCAGGGTGAAAAGCGCCAGAAGAAACAGGGGGAACGGTATTAAAAAGCGGGTAAATGTTCTGATCATCCGCACATCGATAGCATATTTCATGCCTATTATAAACCTTGGGAGGGGAATTATGAAAAAACTAAAGGTATGTAAAATAATCGTAAAGAGGATTTTTTTGTTATAGCAATATATTGATACAGTGCTTCGCTAATCTTTGTTATATCTTTTTGTGCAACGCACAAATACATCGTAAGTTTACGCTTCTTCTCACATATTACTGATTTCTTTATATCCAGCAGGCCCCGGGCGTTCCGGACCGTTGACGTCTGGCTGTCGGAATGGTGAACATGGCCGCATGTCGCGCCTTGATATGAAAAGACCCTTCCTGCCGGTCCGCATCGCGGTCCTGACGGTATCCGATACCCGCACACCGGAAACGGACCGCTCGGGCGATATCCTTGCCAGCCGCATTGCCGGTGCCGGGCATATCGTGGCCGCACGCGCCATCGTGCCCGATGATGCGCGCCAGATCGCGGCCACCCTGTCTGGCTGGATCGCGGATGAGCAGGTTGATGTCGTCATCTCGACCGGCGGCACCGGTGTAACCGGGCGCGATGTCACCCCCGAAGCGTTCGGGCAGGTGATCGAGAAGCGTATCGAAGGGTTCGGTGAACTGTTCCGCATGCTGTCTTACCAGAAGATCGGCACGTCCACGATCCAGTCCCGTGCGCTGGCCGGGGTGGCGGGGGGAACCTACCTGTTCGCGCTGCCCGGTTCGTCCGGCGCGGTGAAGGACGGGTGGGACGATATTCTCGTCTGGCAGCTCGACAGTCGCCATGTGCCCTGCAACTTCGTGGAACTCATGCCCCGCCTGCGCGAACATCTTGCCCCCGGCCCGGATGCTGGACACGGGCACTGAAGGAAAGAAACGGATAATGGCCACACCCAGACTGCTGCTTCTCGCTGGCGATTATGTCGAGGATTATGAGGTCATGGTGCCGTTTCAGGCGCTGACCATGCTGGGCTACCAGGTGGATGCGGTCTGTCCGGGCCGCAGCCGGGGCGAGCATGTCCTGACCGCCATTCACGATTTCGAAGGCGCGCAGACCTACAGCGAAAAGCCGGGCCACCGCTTTGCCCTGACCGCCAGTTTCGATGAAATCCGCCATCAGGATTATGCCGGGCTGGTGCTGCCCGGCGGGCGGGCGCCCGAATACCTGCGGCTGGACGCGCGGGTGATCGAACTGGTCCGCGCCTTTGCCGACAGGCCGATCGCCGCCATCTGCCATGCGGGTCAGTTGCTGGCTGCCGCGCGCATCATTTCGGGCCGCAAGGTGTCGGCCTATCCCGCCTGCCGCCCGGAAGTGGAACTGGCGGATGGCGTTTACGCCGATATCGCCATGGACGCGGCGATAACGGATGGCAGGCTGGTGACCGCCCCCGCATGGCCTGCCCATCCCGCATGGCTTGCGCAGTTCATCGCCGTGCTTGGGGCGAAGGTCACGCTCTGAACCGTCTGCCGGGGCGCGTCATGTGCGTCCCCGGCGCTGTCATGTTCAGATGCCGCTGCTGTTCATGGGCGGACGGTTCAGGATCGACAGGAATTCCCGCCTTGTGTCCGAATTGCTGCGGAAGGTGCCCAGCATGCGGCTTGTCACCATCGACACGCCGGGACGATGCACGCCGCGTGTGGTCATGCACTGGTGCGATGCCTCAATGACCACGCCCACACCGTAGGGCTGGAGTTCTTCGTTGATGGTGTTGGCGATCTGGGCCGTCAGGCGTTCCTGGATCTGGAAACGCCGGGCATAGGCATCGACCACGCGGGCCAGCTTGGAAATCCCGACAACGCGCTTGCGCGGCAGATAGGCCACATGCGCCACGCCGATGATCGGCACCATATGATGTTCGCAATGGCTTTCCACGCGGATATCGCGCAGCAGGACCATTTCGTCATAATCCTCCACTTCGGAAAAGGTCCGGCGCAGCAGGTCGACGGGGTCTTCGGCATAACCGCAGAAGAATTCGTCATATGATTTTATGACCCGCTCGGGTGTATCGCGCAGGCCTTCGCGGTCGGGGTCTTCACCAGCCCAGCGCAGCAGGGTGCGTACGGCTTCTTCTGCATCCGTGCGGGAGGGGCGGGAATCGATGGCGTTCATTATGTGGGTTCTTGTTGCATGGGCGCGTCCCTTGGGAATGCGCGGCAGAGGGGGAATTTGCTAGTGCAGGATGGTCGGGTGGTGCGGGCTGTCCAGACTGAACACGGGTATGGTGACATCGAAATGCTGCCGGCTGGCCGGGCAGATCATGTGGTAAGTGCCCCCCATGAAGCCCGTGGGCGTTTCAAGGGCGGCACCTGACATGTATTCGAAACTGGCGCTGGCGTCGATAAGCGGCTGTTCGCCTACCACGCCATCACCATCCACCCGCTCGATCCGGCCCTGTCCATCCACGATGCGCCAGCTTCGCCGCAGGAGCTGGACCGTTTCCGTACCCTGATTTTCGATACGGATGCGGTAGGCCCAGACATAGCGGTGTTCATCGGGTTCCGACTGGTCATCAAGCCAGAAGGTCTGGACCACCACGCGCACATTGTCGGTCGTCGCCTCGAAACAGGGGGCGTTGTCCATTGTCTCGCCCAGCGGGGACTCCGCTCCTTCCCCACCGGGGGGAGGGAAAGGCCTGTTCTTGCTCATGGAGGGGAACTCCTCGGGGGTTAGCGGTTTGCCAGCGCCGCAATGCCGCGCTTGAGGTCGTCAATCAGGTCGTCGGCATCTTCCAGCCCGACGGAAAAGCGGATCGCGCCATCGGTAATGCCAAGGCGGGCACGTTCTTCGGGGGCCAGCTTCATATGTGTGGTCGTGGCCGGGTGCGTGACAAGGGAGCGCGCATCGCCAAGGTTGTTGGAAATCGAGATGACGCGCAGGGCGTTCATGAAGGCGAAGGCTTCTTCCTTGCCGCCTTCGACCTCGAACGCGACCAGCGTGGAACCGGCGGACATCTGCTTTTGCGCCAGTTCATACTGCGGGTGATCCTTGCGACCCGGATAGAACACGCGCGCGATGCCCGGTGCGTCCGCCAGGAAGTCGGCCACCTTTGCCGCATTCTGTGTCATGGCGTTCACGCGCAGGGCAAGTGTCTCGATGCTCTTGAGCATGACCCAGGCGTTGAAGGGGGACAGGCTGTTGCCGGTATTGCGGGTGAAGGGGCGCAGCACCTCGTCAATCCACTTGGCATTACCCAGAACCGCGCCACCCAGCACGCGGCCCTGACCGTCGATATGCTTGGTGCATGAATACACGACCACGTCCGCACCCAGTTCCAGCGGCTTCTGGTACAGCGGGGTGGCGAAAACGTTATCCACCACCACGATGGCGCCCGCCTTGTGGGCAAGATCGCAGATCATGCGGATATCAAGCACATCCAGCATCGGGTTGGACGGGCTTTCCAGCAGCACGGCGCTGGTGGGCCTGGACAGCGCATCCTTCCACGCGGCCAGATCGCCGCCATCGACAAACACCGTCTCCACGCCGTAGCGGGGCAGCAGTTCGGCTACGATCCAGTGGCACGAACCGAACAGGGCGCGCGACGCGACGACCCGGTCACCGGAACGCACCTGCGCCAGCAGCGCGGAGGAGACGGCCCCCATGCCCGTGGCGGTCAGCACGCAGGATTCCGCGCCTTCAAGGTCGCACAGGCGGCGTTCAAGGTTGGATACGGTCGGGTTGCCGAAACGCGAATACTGGTAATGCGAGACATCGCCGGTAAATGTGCCTTCCGCCTGTTCGGCGTTGTCGTACACAAAGCCGGAGGTCAGGAACATCGCCTCGCTGGTTTCACCGTAGGGGGTGCGTTCAAGGCCCGCATTGATCAGGCGCGTTGCCGGGCGGAGGGTTCTGGGATCAGGCTGGTCAGTCATGACGGATGTGAATTCCTGCAAACAGGGTGGTCTGGATATGCGGACCACGACCCGTGCGCACGGGTCATGTGCGCCAAGTCAGGCCCGCAAGGGCGGTTCACGACCGTGGAAACCATGATACCCGCGCCCTGCCGACGGGATCAGGCCTCTTTAGCGCGTATGTTTTACCTCGCCGCAAGCCGGCCATATCAAATCACGAGGGCCCGGCACATGGCGCGCCGGACATTGATGCTTATTGCGGATCAGGGCCGGGTGCGTCAACTGCTGCCCGTGCTGCATGGGGGTGATTGCATCTGCCATGCTTGTGCAGTATAGAAAGCCCGCATGCGGGTGTAGTTCAATGGTAGAACGGCAGCTTCCCAAGCTGCATACGAGGGTTCGATTCCCTTCACCCGCTCCATTTTCCCTGAAAAATCCGGCGATCCTGATGCACCCTTACGGGGCTGTGGTGGCCTGCGTGTCCGTATAGGTCGTGCCATTCCAGACCCAGCGGTCCGTACCATCGACCAGCAGGTCGTGCATGCCGTCATGGGTCTGGGGCGTTATGACGACCGGACCGCTTACGGAATCCAGAACCCGTGTCCAGTTGCGCCGGGCATCGGGCAGGTAAACCGATGTGGAACAGCCCGCCGATCCGCACAGGCTGACGGATTGCACCTGCACGAACAGCGCCGTGCGCGACGGGTCATCGGACAGTTGTCCCGATCCGGTCAGCAGCACCGGGCGTTCGCCATGTGTGGTGGCGGTATGCAGGTCTTCCACCATCAGCCTGCGGGCCTGACGGTCCAGTTCCGTGCCGGGATGCTGCGCCAGGATGACAGGCGCGCCAGCCGCACGCGCCATGCCCGGCGCTGTTGTCAGCAGTATGGATGCGACGAGCCCGCCTGCAAGCGGTGAAATGGAAAAGGCACGCGGCATGGGGGAAACCCTCCCTTGGTTACATAAGGTTATGCACCCAATGCCCCGTGCGGGGGAAGGTTTCAGCCGTGTTCGGGGCACGAAAACCGTCCCCGTTGCCGATGGATCAGTGTCGGCCGTGCTGATGTCCGGCGGGGGTGGAGGCTTCCCCGGTGGGCCAGCTCGCCTCGATCCGGTTGCTCAGTTCGTTGAGCAGGTTTTCCGTCACCCCGGCGATATTGGCGTTCCCGCTGGTATTGCCGTCCGTGACGATGACGGTGCGGTTGCGCAGGATGTTGGCGCGCGAATCCTCCGGAATGATGGCCCAGTCCGCATTGAGCGCGGATTTGCCATCCCGGCTGACATCAAGGCGGCTGATATTGAGCTGAAGCCGCCACGTGGGGCGGTCCGGCTGCGGCTGGTCGGTTACGAACATGTCCGGCCATTTCTGGGCAAGGCGGGCGGTAATCAGGTCTGTCGCGCCCACCGACAGTCGGCTGGCCCACCGGCCCAGCCCGCTACGCACGATTTCATGCCCGTCGCGGACCATGATGTCCTGACTGTCCAGATAATCCGGCAGGCGGGCGCGCTCGACTTCGATGACCGGGGTTGCGCCGGTGATCGGCTGACTGGTCGTGGTGGGAGACAGCGCCCCGGTTGCGATGGCGGGCGCCCCCAGCGTGTAGAAGCGCACCGGCGCCGAGGAACAGGCCGACAGCATGAGGGCCGAAAGCAGCAGGCCGCCACCTGCCCGCAGGGCCGGATGCAGACGGGAAGGGGAGACAGCGGGCTGGCGCGATTTCATTGGTTGCGTCCCATAAGCAGAAGTTGCGGATTACTTTCGACTTCATTGGCGAATCCGCGCAGCCCGTAACCGGCTTCCATGATGTCGCGCATCGTAGCGTCAAGATTGAGCCTGTCACGCGATTGCGGGTCGGTCAGGGTGCGCAGGCTGGCAAGGGCTTCACGCGCCTGTGTCATGGTGTGGTGCGTATTGTCGATCAGGGCCTCCAGCTCCGCATGGCGGGCGGCGAACTGGTGATCATTGGCGGTTATCAGCCTGTCCATCGCATTGATGGTGCGGGCCGACTGGTTCTGTATGTCGGCCATGGCGGCGCGGATGCTGCGCACCGCGTCCTCGCTATGGGTGGATGTGGTGCGGATGCTGGCGATCATGCCCGGCAGGTCGCGGTTTATGTCCGCCGCCAGCCTGCGGATGCTCACGATCGCAGCCGCAAGATCCCCCTGAAGCCGCTTGACGGATGTCGCGACAAGCATGCTTTCCATCTGCTGCAGCGCCGTCTGGCCCATCGGTATTTCCGGCAGGTGGCTCATGCCCGGATGCATCACGGCGGGGGTGGCGGGCGACATGTCCAGATCAAGCTCGGTCTGTCCCGTCACAAGGCTGTGCAGCGCCATTTCGGCGCGCAATCCGCTGTGGACCAGTTCGGATAGCGGCGGCAGGTCGCCTCTGCCCGGCGTGTGTGCCGGATCGAACAGGATGGTCACGGGCATATAGGTCCTGTGATCGACCGGATTGACCCGGACCGACATGCTTTCGACCGCACCCACCGTCACCCCGCGCAGGTTGACGGGCGAACCGATATCCAGCCCGTTGGTCGGGCCTTCAAACACCACGATGGCCTCACTGCCACGCCCCGGCAGGGGCAGGCTGCCGCTGCCCACCAGAATGCCAAGCGCAATGGCCCCACACCCCAGTACGGCCGAGCCGATCAGCGTCTGCCTGCCGGCCATCGGGATTACCCGTTTCCGTGGGAGCTGGAACTGTCCAGCTGTTCACGGTGCATGAAGGCGTGGACCATCGGGTCGTCGCAGTGATCGCGCAGCCATGTGGGGGAGCCGTGGGCGATTGCGGTTTTCTGTTCGGCATCAAGGAAGATGCCGTCATCAGCAATGTGGAACAGGCTGGACAGTTCGTGGCTGACGATGATGATCGTGGCCCCCAGCCCGTCGCGCAGGTTCAGGATCAGGTCATCCAGCCGGGCGGAGGTGATCGGGTCAAGCCCGGCGGAAGGTTCATCAAAGAACAGGATATCCGGGTCCAGCGACATGGCGCGCGCCAGCCCGGCGCGCTTGCGCATGCCGCCGCTGAGTTCCGATGGATACTGGTCAATGGCATGCAGCATGCCAACCAGCCCCAGCTTCAGTTCCACCAGCCGGCGGATGACGGGGGCCTCCAGCTTTGTGAACATCTGCATGGGCAGGGCCACGTTCTCGCCCACCGTCATCGAACTCCACAGCGCGCCACTTTGGAACAGGACGCCAAAGCGCCGCCCGATGCGGATGCGGCTGGCGTCGTCGCCTGCCCAGTAATCGTCCTTTTCCACCTTGTACGTGCCGCCAGTGGGGCGCAGCAGGCCGATCATGCTCTTGAGCAGGGTGCTCTTGCCGCAGCCCGACCCACCCATGACGGCGAAGATACTGCCGCGCTTCACCTGGAACGACACGTCATGCTGGATCACGCGCGGGCCGAAGGCCAGCGTCAGGTCATTGACGGTAATCAGCGCCGGACGGTCGTCGGTGGAGGGCATCTGGTTATTCATGGCGCTCAGATCCCGATAACATTGGCGATGACCGCGAAGATCGCATCCAGCGCGATCACGCCCACGATGCCCACAACCACGGCCTTGGTCGCAGCAATACCCACATCAGCCGCGCTGCGCCCGGCCTTCAGCCCGATGCGGCAACTGGTCAGCCCGATGAAGGAGCCGAATACGAAGCTCTTGATGAAGCCGAAGGTGAACTGGTCCAGTGGCAGGGCGCCCAGCGTTTCGTGGAAGTAACCCAGCGGCGAGACATGCAGCATGATGTAGGACACGCAGAACCCGCCCAGCATGCCGATCAGGCAGCCATACAGGTAAAGCAGCGGCATGGTGAAGGCGAGCGCGAGAACCGAAGGCAGGATCAGGTAATTGGAAACCGGGATGCCGAATACCTGTAGCGCGTCGATTTCCTCATTACCCTGCATGGTGGAAATGCGCGCGGCATAGGCGCCGCCGGTCCGGCCCGCCATGATGATGGCGGTCATGACGGCCGACATCTCGCGCACCATGGCAATCGCAACCAGACTGGCGACATAGATGTCCGCCGCGAATTTGTGCAGTTCCACCGAACCGACAAAAGCAAGGATCGCGCCGACAAGGAAGTTCACCACCCCCACGATCAGCAGGGCCGCCGGTCCCGCCGCGTTCAGGTCGGACATGAGATCGACGGTGCGCATCATCCCGCGGCCCAGCGCGGTGGCAATGCCGCCGCGTGCGGCATCCGCCCCCATCTCGCTTACGCAGCCGACCTCGTTCAGCGTATCGAGCGTGAACTGACCCACGGCGGCAACCGGCGCGAAAGCGTGCCTGGCAGGTGGTGGCGGCTGCGGCGGATTTTCAGGCAGCAGGTCCAGCAGCTTGTGCGCGGATTCCGGCAGGGTGTCGATGCGCAGTTCCACGTGCGCCTCGCGTGCGTCGCGCATGAGTTCCCACAGGAAGGAGATCAGCGATGTATCCCATTTTCCCAGATGTTCGGTGCTGAATTCCACCGGTTCGTTAGGCGGGATATCCTTCAGGGCGGATTGGGGAAAGTCGGGCACGCGCCCGTCCTGCGCGATCCAGTCTCCTGACAGGGTGACAAGGGTCCGGTTCGCCTCGGGCTGCAGATGCCATTGTGGTGCATCATTGACGGACGTGTTCACCTGTCTCTCCAACCTCAGTGCCGCTACCGCCCCTGCCCGGTCGCGGGGACGGCGGGCGCCAGACGAATTCCGTTCCTGTCACCTGCCTGCGTCGCGCATGCGAATGGCCGGGTTCCTGTACAATCTCTAGTTCCCATACCAGATGACCCGCATGGCACAAGCCCCGCCACCGGGGAGGCTACGCGATGGCAGTGCATGGCTTTGGCGCGCATGAGGGGATGGTCTAGCGCGGGGCATCGGCGGGCAGCCTGTCCATGATGGCATCATCCGCCCGGCCGGTGCGGATGGTGGCGGCGATGTCGGTCATGAGGCGTTGCGCCACGGGAATGCGGTAATGCAGCGGGTCCCAGAAATTATCGCGGTTTTCCGTAAGTGTGCTGTCGTGGTTGAAATCCAGCGCCACCGTGTCCGGCGTCCGTGCCGCAAGGCGGCCCACCCCCAGCCTGCATGCCTGCAGCCGGGCTGCCGCAATACTGCCAGCCGTTCCGTGCAGCATGGATGATGCGGGCGGAAACCACAGGATCTTGAGGGTGGAAGCTGGCATGCGTTCGAGCATTTCCGCCAGAAGACCCATGGTGGCCGGGGGGGTATCGGCCATGCCGGGCGGGGCGGGCGTGTTGTCGGGCGGTGCCCAGCGCGCGAAGACGGCCTGCACACGGGCCGGGTCGTAATGATCGTCGGGCGGGACGAAGCTGGTATAGCCATCGGTCCCGAAACGCTGCGCTTTCAGCCCGGCCAGCCACAGGAACTGGTTCGCGGCTTCCTGCAGGGCGTAGAGACTGGCCATATGCAGGTAGCCCGTCCATGCCGGATGGCCGTACATCCATTCCGGCCACGGGCGGTTGGGAGATGTCAGGCTGCCGGGGCGTTCATGACACCATGCCGCATCAATCCCGATCATGACGATGCGCGGCCGGGGATGATGGCGCAGGAACATGTCCAGTTCCCGGGCCTGTTCCCACGGGCTGGCGCTGTTCATGGCCATGTTGAGGAAACGGGCGTCGAATGCCCGGTCCAGCAGGGCAGGCTGCATGAGGCGGCTGGTCGATGTGCCGATGACCACGGAATCGAACCGGGGGTTACGCGCCAGCGCGGGCATGGTGTAGCGCGCATTGGATGTAACGGGCACGCGCGCGAACCGGGGCGAAAGGGGCAGGGCATCCCACGGGTCAACGGTTACGATGAACAGGTAAAGTCCGCCGCCCGCCATCATGATGGTGATGAGGGCGAGCAGGCAGAACTGTCGCCACCGGCTGCCCCGCCCCGGTGGAGCAGGCGTCATTGATGGCGGAACGTCACGACCAGTACATCACGATAGGCCGGGCGCGACGGGTCCAGCGGCCGTACGGCGGTGACCCCGTGATAGACGCGGTTGTCGTTGACAATGGCCGTATCGAACGGCTGGTCGAGCATGAAGCCGCCAACCATGGTGCGTTGCAGGTCATGGATCGTCGTTTCGCCGCTCATGACGTTTTCGCGCCGGATCATGACCACCATCACCCAGTCCACACCATCGCGGTGCAGCCCTTCGGGGGTGGGCTGGCCCGGACTGTCATCCGATGCCTCGATGCGGAACTGGTGGATTTCGGTGTGCCAGATATCGGGCAGACTGGCCGGATCGCTCAGGTCGGTCACGATCCGGTGCATGAGCTGCAGGATGGCGAGAAGGGCCGGATGCGCGCCCGTTTCCGGTTCCACCGCGCGGAACCAGCGTTCGATGCCACCATTGAGTTCGTTGTAATCGCGGCTCTGGTAATGGGGCTGGTGTTTCTTGCGCTGGATGCCACCATCGCTGATGGCAAACGTGGCATGGCGACGGCGGCGGTAGCGACCGCCGTCGGCCATGTAGCGGTCCAGTCCCAGCCGGTTCCAGCTACTGGCGAAGCTGTCCCAGTCCCGCAGGCCATAATGTTCCAGCAGGGGCAGCATCTCCCCTGCCGGGACGAAGGCGTAGCCGTCCATGCGCAGGGGGGATTCCAGCCGCGTCAGCAGGGAAGTCGTGCCATCAGCCATGGGTGGAATCTTTTCCTTCCGCTCTGCTGGCGTCACTGCCGCCTTCCTTATGCGATCCATCGGCAGCCGGGGCGTCGGCCTGTTCGGGCCTGGCCGGGGCTGCGATGGCCTGTGATGCCCGCGCAATCATTTCCGGGTTTTCTTCCATGTTCATGCGCAGCGCGCCAGCAGGGCTGTTCGCCAGCAGGTTGACGGAAGTCGGGATCGGGAAGGCAACCTTTTCCTTGACCATCCGCGCTCCCAGACGGCTGTAATATTCACGGTAGACCTTCCATTTCGCGCCTGCCGCCGTGCGGATGGAACCGAGGAACTTGGCCCCGTTGCCGTCCGCCTGCTCCAGACCCAGGAATGCGAAATCCGACTTGATGAGCGGCCCATATACCGGGTCCTTGCGCAGTTTCGCCAGTTCATCCTGCAGGATCGCGCTGACGCGGTGCGGGTTTTCCGACAGGTCAAGCATGAAGCTGACCACCACAAGGTTGTAATCGCGCGATGTATTGGCGATCGACGTGACGGAGGAGAACGGAATGATATGCAGGTCCCCGTTCACCGCGCGCAGGCGCAGGGTGCGGATGGACAGATGTTCCACCGTGCCCGAAACGCTACCCGCGGTAACCCAGTCGCCCACCTGCATCGCGTTTTCCACCAGCATGAAGAAGCCGGTGATGAAGTCCTTGACCAGGCTCTGCGAACCGAAGGCGATGGCCGCACCCATGATGCCAGCACCCGTCAGCAGCGGGGTCACGTTGATGCCGATCTGCGACAGGGTGGTCACCGTCACGATGATGATGATGAAGGTCAGCAGCACCGTTCGGATGATGGGCAGAACCGTGCGCAGCCGTGTGGCGCGCGATGCCTGTTCCGATGTCTCGAAGCGGGTGATCTGGTTCTGCAGCATCGCGTTGACGACTTCCCACACCACGATGGCGATGGTGTAGGCGATCATGATCGTCAGCATCGCGCCCACGATCCGCGGGCCGAGCGTGCCATGCAGGAAGAAGCCGATGGCCGGCAGGCCCCAGGACTGCAGCAGCAGCACCACGGTCACGAATATCAGCATGATGGACAGGCTGCGGCGCGCGATCGGGTAATAATAGTCCACCCGTGCCTGCAGGCCCGGATAACGTTTTTCCGTGGCCTCGGGCACATGGAAAATCCTGTTCTGCAGGCTGAACGCCAGAACCGACAGCAGGCGGGCGGCAAGGATGACAATGATGGTCAGCGAAAGGGTGCGCAGTATCCATGTATAGCCACCGCGGATCTGCGTGGCCCAGACCAGCCACAGGGCCAGGTCAAAGAACATGGCGGGGATCCACCAGAAGCGGACCATCCGGCCCACGAACAGCCAGAACGGCTTTTCCTGAAGTCGTGAGGAAGGCTGCAGCGCCGCCCCCACATGGTAGCGGATGCGCCAGATGAAGATCGCGATAAGGATATGCTCGATCAGCACGACCGCGCGGATGATGGCTTCCGTGCCACGCGCGGGCATGGCGAACACCGTGCCCAGCGTGGACAGGCAGACCACGATGGAGGGCGCTGCGACAAGGAAGTTCCACCACCGCGTGACCATGCGTGCCGTGGCGTCCGACGCGCTGCACAGGCGGATGGTGGGGGAATGGGGAACAAACACCGTTTCCAGCAGCAGGTAGATCACGCGCGCGATGGCGTAGGCGTTCGTCAGCGTGATGGTGACCATTGCGGCCTGATGGGTGGATGTCAGCAGCGCCGAACCGGCGTAACCCACCCCGAAGAACAGTGCGACGGGCAGCAGTTTGATCAGGAAGTGCAGCAGCGAATAGGGAATGCGCGTGATGACGCGCAGCGTTTCATGCTGCTTGCGGTCGTCCTGCTTGCGGGTCTGTTCGGTTTCCTGTTCCGCCTTCGCGTCCGCGCCGGTTGCGGCGGGGGAGACGGGCTGGCTGTTTTCCTGCTGGTCTTCCGTCGTCAGGCGGCGGTTCAGGTTCGCTTCGGTCGCGACCGCGCGGGCGGTTACGGCGGCCAGTGGCTTGCGGGTCGCGATGGACAGCCCGCGTTCGGCCAGAAGGGCCAGCACGAAAATGATGCCCGCCCGGGTCAGCGCATCCAGCAGGATCTGCCGGGAATCCGCATTGGACAGGATCGAATGGACCCAGCGGCCCACAAAGGCCAGATCCTTGAACAGCGCCATGAAGTTCTGGCCCTGCTGCAACGCGATGTCGCGTATGTGGGTCAGTTCATTCATGGTCTGGGAACTGATGCTGTCGGGTTCGAGCGACACATCGGAACTGGCGGCGGGTGCCGGTGCGGCCTTGGCTGGCGCGGGTGTCGGTGCCGGTGCGGGCAGGCCCTTGGCGATCGCTTCCAGCGTGCGGGTGAACTCCTCGCGCTTTTGCGGGTCATTCATGACCGACAGAACCTGCTGCGCCTGCTGGGCGTTGATGCCCTGCGTGCTGGCGGTGGCCGGGGCTGCCTGCGGGTCCGCCGCCCTGCCTTGCGACAACCAGGGCGTGAACACCAGCATGAGAAGAGCGAGGACTGTCAGGATGCCGCCCCGTATGGCGCGGCGTGGCACGGGATGGGCTTTAGTCGCAAATTGGGCCGGCATGCCGATTGTTCACCTCCAGGAAAATAGGAAACCCGACAACAGGGCGACACTCGCCCCACCGTAACGACCATGCTGCCGCGTGTGTCGGGGCACGCGACCGGGCATCAGGTTGCCGTAAAAGAATCCGATATCAGAGTAATAAAAGATTGCCACGGGCACCAAGGTTGCATGCCGTCGTGCCTTTTCCCCGTTTCAGCCCCATAGCGGGGGTGGCGGCGCAGGGGCGCGGGCTTCGCGGCGGATGACGCAGGTACCGGCCAGAATGTCATGCAGACCCTGCTTGCGCTGCGTCCACATGACCATGAGAAAGCCGATCCCAAGGATCAGCGCCGACAGGTATTTGCCAAAATAACGCCCGGCGGAACGCAGCAGCGTGATGCGGTTGCCATGCAGGTCAGTCACCCGCAGGCGGCATACCATCTTGCCCGGCGTGGCCTGCAGGGTCGATGCCTCGCACACAATGAAATAGGCGGCGGGCAGGAGCAGGGAAATCAGCTCGAACATCCCGTTGCCGTTCCAGTGCATGTGCGGCGTGGTGGACAGGATGGTGTAGTCCGCGTGCTGGATATAGGAAATGCGGTAATCCCCCCCGCTGCCGCCAATCGGCTGCGGGTCGAATATGGAAAAGGACAGGCTGGGGGGAACCAGCAGCAGCCCCAGCAGGGCCAGAATCGCCCATACCACGATGGAATCGATCACATAGGCGACGACCCGGATCCAGAACCCGCCATAGGTCCAGACATCCTGTGGGTGGGGATCAGGGCGGGCAAACTGGTACATCATGCAGGGGCGTTCCTGTCTGGCTGCAATGGAATTACCTCAACAGCAATGCCATCGCGGCGCGCGGAACGGAACAGGAAAATAAGCGCGCGCCCGACCGGCGCACGCTGCAGGCTAGCTGCGGTAGGAACCGTTGATGTCGATGTAACCGTGTGTCAGGTCACAACCCCACGCCTGCGCCGTGCCGTTGGCCAGCCCCAGATCGATCGTGATTTCGATTTCCTGCCCTTTCATGTGGGCGACGACCGGGGTTTCATCATAATCCGGCACGACCGTGCCGTTCTGCGCGATCCATGTGCCGCCAATGCCCACGCTCAGCGTATCGCGGTTTGCAGGTTCACCGCACTTGCCCACCGCCATGACAACGCGGCCCCAGTTCGCGTCCTCACCGGCGACGGCGGTCTTGACTAGCGGGGAATTGGCAACGGCCATCGCAACCCGGTGGGCCGATTCATTGGAAGTCGCACCCGTGACGGTGATGTGCATCATCTTCGTCACGCCTTCCCCGTCGCGGATGACCAGCAGTGCCAGGTCAAGCAGAAGGGAATCGAGGGCCGCGCGGAAATCGGCCAGTTCAGGCGCATCCGCCTGCGTGATTTCCGCATTGTCCGCCTGTCCGGTGGCGAACAGCAGGACCATGTCGGAAGTGGAGGTATCGGAATCCACGGTAATGCAGTTGAAACTGCGGTTGACCCCGTCCGTAAGCAGGGACTGGATCACGCCCGCGGGCAGCTTCGCATCGGTGGCGACGAAAGACAGCATGGTCGCCATGTCCGGCGCCACCATGCCACTGCCCTTGGCGATGCCCTGAATGCGTACGGTGGTGGACCCGATGCGCGCCGTGCGGGTCGCGGCCTTGGGGAATGTGTCCGTGGTCATGATGCCACGCGCGGCATCCGCCCATCCATTTTCGGACAGGGTGGCGTGCAGGCCCGGCAGTGCCGCCGAAATCTTCTGGTAGGGCAGGATCTCGCCGATGACGCCGGTGGACGCAAGGAAGACCTCGCTTGCGGCACAGTTCACCAGCCGGGCGGCATCGGCCGCGTTGGCCTGCGTCGCCTCGAAACCGGCACGGCCCGTAAAGACGTTCGCATTCCCCGCATTGACCACCAGCGCGCGGGCGCGGCCATCGGCCATCGCGGCGCGGCACCAGTCCACCGGGGCGCCGGGGCACTTGCTGCGGGTATAGACACCGGCCACCGTCGTACCCGGCGCAAATTCCGCCATGACCAGATCGGTGCGTCCCTTGTAGCGGATGCCGGCCTCGGTTGCGCCAAAACGTACACCCGCCAGTGGGGGCAGTTCAGGCAGTGGCCGGGCGAGGGGGGACACGGGCAGGGCGTTGGCCATGGTCAGTCACGATCCTGGAATGACAGCGGAAGATGGGAAACAGGGGAAAGGCCGTGGGTGGAGATGCCTGCGCATCCCCACCCCGGCGGCAGACCGTTCAGTGCGTGGGCTGCGTTTCCGGCAGCGGCTTGCCATCGGGTCCGAAGCGGACGACCTTGACCTGCGCCAGTGCGTTGCTCACGGCTTTCTGCACGCCGTCCTGGATCAGCTTCTGGCGGATCTGGTCGCGTGTCGCTTCAAGCGTGGGGGTGGCTGCCGTGCGCTTGCCCAGTACCTGGATCACGTGCCAGCCGTACTGGGTGTGAACCGGGGTCTGGCTGAAGCTGTTGGGCTGCATGGCCGATGCCGCGTCCCAGAACGTGGGCAGCATGTCACCCTTCTTGAACCAGCCCAGATCGCCGCCATTCGACTTGGCCGAGCCGGGATCTTTCGACAGCTTGGTCGCAAGCTGGGTGAAATCGGCCCCGCCCTTGAGCTGCTTGATGATGTCGTTGGCTTCGGCTTCGGTCTGGACCAGGATGTGACGGGCGTGGATTTCTTCCGCGCCCGGCTTGTTGGCGTAATTCTGGTCGTAATACGCCTTGATGGCGTCATCCGTCAGCGCCGGTGTGACCTGTGCGGACAGATAGGCGTTCTGCAGCGCGTTCTGCGATGCGGTTTCCATCTGCTGGCGCACGTCAGGCTGCTTGTCCAGGCCGGACTTGGTCGCGGCGATCTGGATGGCGCGCTGGTCGACAAGCTGGTTGAGCAGGATCGGCACGATGATGTTATCGGGCAGCTTGCGAAGCTGCTCGGGCATCGAGGCCATGGCCTGACGCACGTCGGTAAGGCGGATGTCCTGTCCGTTCACGCTGGCGAGGACCGGATTCTGGTCCGCCGTGCCGGTTGTGGCCGGCTTGGCTGCCGCGGGAGCGGGGGAGGCCGCGAATGCAGGAGGAATGATGAAGGAGGAAGCAAGCAGGGCCATCGTTGCGACAGCCTTTGCCGGACCGGTCGTCCGCATGTGCAAAAAACCCTAGTTATGAACGCGTTCGGCAGGCATCATGACGAAGGGCGGCCCGGCCTGCAAGGGCCGGATGCCCGATGGCTGTTTTTCGCCATTCCACCCGCATCGCTGTGGTCCATCGGTTGACCAGTTGCGGTGTGGGTCCTATCTCATGTCTCCGCGCGAGAATTTTATCCGCCACGCCTGTCCCCGCCCTGCCGGTTTTGTGGCGGGTGCGCGGGAATGTCATTCCGGGAAGGTCTTCATGTTCGCCAGTATTGCCCGCGCTCTGTTCGGAACCGCCAATGACCGGGCGCTGAAATCATATCAGCGGCGCGTGCCCGCGATCAATGCGCTGGAACCGCAGATCCAGGCGCTGGACGACGCGGCCCTGACCGCGAAGACACAGGAATTCCGTGACCGGATCGCGAAGGGCGAAACGCTGGACGCCCTCCTGCCTGAAGCCTTTGCCGTCTGTCGTGAAGCCTCCCGACGCGTGCTGGGCATGCGCCATTTCGATGTGCAGCTTATCGGCGGCATGGTGCTGCATGATGGCAAGATTGCGGAAATGCGCACGGGTGAAGGCAAGACGCTGGTCGCTACACTTGCGGTCTATCTCAGCGCGCTGGCCGGACGTGGCGTGCATGTGGTGACGGTAAACGACTATCTGGCCAGCCGTGACGCCGAACAGATGGGCACGCTGTACTCCTTCCTCGGGCTGACCACCGGCGTGGTCGTGCCCAACATAGCCGAGGAGGAGCGCCGCGCCGCCTATCGCGCCGACATCACCTACGGCACGAACAACGAATTCGGTTTCGATTACCTGCGCGACAACATGAAGTATCGCGTGGAGGACATGGTCCAGCGCCCCTTCCACCATGCCATCGTGGATGAGGTCGACTCGATCCTGATCGACGAGGCGCGCACCCCGCTCATCATCTCCGGCCCGGCGGAGGACAGTTCCGACCTGTACCGTGCGGTGGACGAGGTCATGGTGGCCCTGGTGGCCGACCCCGAAGCCTATGAGAAGGACGAGAAATTCCGCTCCGTCATCCTGACGGAAAAAGGTGCGGAACAGGTGGAGGACCTGCTGCGGCAGGCGGGCGTCCTGCAGGAGGGCGGCCTGTACGACAGTCACAACGTGGCGGTGATCCATCATGTCCAGCAGTCCCTGCGTGCCCACACGCTGTTCACCCGCGATGTCGATTATATCGTGCGCGGTGGCAAGGTGGTCATCATTGATGAATTCACCGGCCGCATGATGGATGGCCGACGGTATTCGGACGGCCTGCATCAGGCGCTGGAAGCCAAGGAACATGTGGAGGTCCAGCAGGAAAACCAGACGCTGGCCTCCATCACGTTCCAGAACTATTTCCGCATGTATCCGCGCCTGTCCGGCATGACTGGCACCGCCATGACGGAAGCGGACGAATTCGCTGATATCTACAAGCTCGAAGTGATCGAGATCCCGACCAACCTGCCCGTCGCCCGAAAGGACGACGATGATGAGGTCTACCTGACCGCGCGGGAAAAATACGAGGCGGTCAGCAACCTCATCAAGGAAATCAGCAGCACATCGGGGCAGCCGGTGCTGGTTGGCACCACCTCCATCGAGAAGAGTGAATACCTCTCCTCCCTGCTGCGCCAGAACGGGATCGAGCATAACGTGCTCAACGCCCGCTTCCATGAACTGGAAGCCGAGATCGTGGCGCAGGCCGGTGCGCCGGGCGCGATCACCATCGCCACCAACATGGCCGGGCGCGGGACGGACATCAAGCTGGGCGGCAATGTGGACATGCTGATCAGCCAGCAGCTTGGCGGTATCGAAGACCCCGAAGAACGCGCCATGCGCGAGCAGGAACTGCGCGCGAAGGTGACCCGCGACCATGCCACGGTAAAGGCTGCGGGCGGACTGTATGTCATCGGCACGGAACGGCATGAAAGCCGCCGGATCGACAACCAGCTCCGTGGTCGTGCGGGCCGTCAGGGCGATCCGGGCAATTCGCGCTTTTTCATCTCGCTTGAAGATGATCTCATGCGCATCTTCGGCACGGACCGCATGGGCAACATGCTGCAGAAGCTGGGCCTGAAGGAAGGGGAGGCCATCGTCCATCCCTGGATCAACAAGGCCCTTGAGCGCGCGCAGAAGAAGGTCGAGGCCCGCAATTTCGACATGCGCAAGAACACGCTCAAATATGATGACGTGATGAATGACCAGCGCAAGGAAGTGTATGCCCAGCGCCGGGAATACATGGCGGCGGAGGATGTTTCCGCCATCATCACCGAAATGCGCGAAGACGTGGTCCACGATCTGGTCGCCCGCCGCATCCCCGAAAAGTCGTTCCCCGAACAGTGGCTGAAAGAGGAACTGACACAGGACATACAGACCACGCTGAACCTGTCCCTGCCGATTGCGCAGTGGGCGGAGGAAGACGGCGTGGACAGCACGGTCGTAACCGAGCGGATCGAACAGGCCACGGCGCAGGCGCAGGCCAGCCGCGCGGCCAATTTCGGCCCGTCCGTCATGCGCTATGTTGAAAAGCAGGTTCTGCTGACAACATTCGATGCGGTGTGGAAGGAACATCTGCTGGCGCTGGATCAGCTTCGGCAGGGCATCGGGCTGCGGGCCTATGGTCAGAAAGACCCGCTGAACGAGTTCAAGCATGAGGCATTCGAACTGTTTCATGCCATGCTCGAACACCTGCGCGTGCGCGTGACCTCGACCATGGCGCGGGTGGAAATGGCGCCCCCGCCCATCGACAATCCGTTCGCGGGTGTGGCTGAAATCCATTCCGATCCCGAAGTGCCGGGGCTGGAAAACGAACCGGGACCGGGTCTCATGCCCGATGCCACGGGCCGCCAGCCCGATCCGTCCATGGCGACGCCGATCGGCGGGGCTGCGGTCATGCCTGATGACCCGTCAAGCTGGGGCGAGGTTTCACGCAATGCGTCATGCCCCTGCGGGTCGGGCAGGAAATACAAGCACTGCCACGGGCGGCTGGTCTGACCAGCCCCCCGGCAGGCAGGCACGAATACAAGACGAAAGACAGGATCAGAGACGAACGATGGCGGGTCATTCCCAATTCAAGAACATCATGCACCGCAAGGGCGCGCAGGATGCCAAGCGGGCCAAGCAGTTTGCCAAGGTCATTCGTGAAATCACCGTGGCCACGCGCGAAGGCATGCCTGACCCGGCCATGAATCCGCGCCTGCGCGCCGCCATTTCCGCCGCGCGTGAAGTCAACATGCCCAAGGATACGGTGGAGCGCGCGATCAAGAAAGCATCGGGTGCTGGCGGTGGCGATGACTACGCGGAAGTCCGTTACGAAGGGTACGGCCCCGCCGGTGTCGCCGTGATCGTGGAAGGGCTGACCGATAACCGCAACCGCACTGCATCCGACGTGCGCGCGGCCTTTTCCAAGCATGGCGGCTCGCTGGGGGAGACGAATTCGGTTTCCTTCATGTTCACCCGGCTTGGCGTCATCACCTATCCGCTTGATGCGGCCAGCGAGGACGACCTGATCGAAGCCGGTCTTGAAGCTGGTGCGGAAAATGTCGAGACCGTGGACGGCATGCACGAAGTGACCTGTCCGGTCGAATCCTTCTTCGCCGTGCGTGACGCGCTGGAAACCCGCTTTGGCGAACCGGCTTCGGCCAAGCTGGACTGGCGTCCGTCCAACACGGTCGAACTGGATGAAGACAAGGCCCGCAGCGTGTTCAAGCTGATTGACACGCTGGAAGACCATGATGACGTGCAGGCGGTGTACGCCAATTTCGACGTGCCGGACGACGTGGCCGAAAAGCTGTCGGCCTGAACCGGCCCGTGGTCCGCATTCTTGGCATTGACCCCGGCCTGCGGTTTACAGGCTGGGGCGTGGTCAATGCGCAGGATAACCGGCTGACCCATGTCGCCGATGGGGTGATCGCCACCGAATCGGCGCATAGCGTGCCGGAACGGTTGCGCCAGCTTCATGACGCGCTGCTGGAACTGGCGCGCAACTTTGCCCCCGATGAAGCAGCGGTGGAAGAAACCTACGTCAATCGCAACGGGGCCGCGACGCTTAAGCTGGGTTATGCCCGTGGCGTAGGGCTGCTGGTGCCGATGCTGCTGGATATTCCCGTATCCGAATACGGGGCGAAAACGGTCAAGCGCGCGGTGGTGGGAACCGGTGCGGCAACGAAGGAACAGGTCAGCATGATGGTCCGCCGTATCCTCCCAACCGCCCTGCTGAAGCGCGCGGATGCTGCCGATGCGCTGGCCGTGGCCATCTGCCATGCCCATCACCGCACCAGTGCTGCCCACATCGCCCGCGCCACGAGGATGGCATGATCGCGCAGTTGCGTGGCCTGCTGGCGCAGGTGGAAGCGGATCGCTGCGTGATTGACGTCAGTGGCGTGGGCTATCTGGTGCAGGCGTCCAGCCGCACGCTGGCTACCTTGCCCCAGCCCCCGGAACTGGCCTGCGTGCTGGTGGAAACCGTGGTGCGCGAGGACGCGATCCTGCTGTACGGCTTTGCCGAGGCATCGGAACGCGCATGGTTCCGCCTGCTGACGACCGTGCAGGGCGTGGGGGCGAAGGTGGCGCTGGCCATCCTGTCCGTCCTGCCGCCGCCGGAACTGATGGGCGCCATCGCCACGGGCGACAAGACCATGCTGACCCGTGCGGGCGGGGTCGGTGCCCGGCTGGCGCAACGTATCGTGACCGAACTGCGTGACAAGTGCGAAGGCATGCCAACCGGCCTGCCCGCGGGGACAGTGGTTTCGGCCGCGACCATCGCCGTTCCTGCCGCGCGGGGGATTGCGGCGGATGCGCTGCTGGCGCTGTCCGGTCTCGGCTTTCGCCGTGCGGAGGCCCAGCCGGTCGTGGAACGGGTGATCGACCGGCTGGACGGCAAGGCCGATCTGGATATCGTGATCCGTGATGCCCTGAAGGAACTGGCCCGATGAGCAGCCATCCCGAGCGTGAGATCGATGCCCGCCGGGGGGAGGAAGACGGCAACGAAAGCTCCCTGCGGCCCCAGACGCTCGATGATTTTACCGGGCAGAAGGCCAGCCGGGAAAATCTTGCCATTTTCATCGCCGCCGCCCGGCAGCGCGGTGATGCGCTGGACCATGTGCTGCTGCATGGCCCGCCGGGGCTGGGCAAGACCACGCTGGCGCAGATCGTGGCGCGGGAACTGGGGGTGGGCTTTCGCGCGACTTCCGGGCCGGTCATCCAGCGCGCGGGCGATCTGGCCGCGATCCTGACCAATCTTCAGCCCCGCGACGTGCTGTTCATTGATGAAATCCATCGCCTGCACCCCGCCATCGAGGAAGTCCTGTACCCCGCGATGGAGGACTTCCAGCTTGACCTGATTATCGGGGAGGGGCCCGCGGCGCGTTCGGTGCGGATCGACCTGTCTCCCTTCACGCTGGTCGCCGCCACCACGCGGGCGGGACTGCTGGCGACCCCGCTGCGCGACCGTTTCGGCATTCCGCTGCGTCTGGTGTTCTACACGCCCGAAGAACTGTGCCAGATCGTGACACGCGGCGCGCGCAAGCTGGAATTCGACCTGACCCCGGAAGGGGCGGAGGAAATCGCCCGCCGTTCCCGTGGCACGCCGCGTATTGCCGGGCGCCTGCTGCGCCGCGTGCGCGATTTTGCCGCCGTGGCGCGGGCCGGGCGCGGGCCGGTTGACCGCGCACTGGCCGATGCGGCGCTGTCACGTCTGGAAGTCGACTCGATGGGGCTGGACGGCATGGACCGCCGTTATCTGCGCCGCATTGCCGAATTTCATCATGGCGGCCCCGTTGGCGTGGAAACGCTGGCCGCTGCTCTCGCCGAAGCCCGCGATACGCTGGAAGATGTGATCGAACCCTACCTGATTCAGGAGGGACTCGTGCTGCGGACCAGCCGGGGCCGGATGCTGGGTGAACGTGGCTGGCGCCATCTCGGGTTGCAGCCACCCGCGCGTATGCCGGGGCAGGGCGACCTGCTGGCGGACGGGGGCATGGGAGACGGACCGGATGGAACATAAAATTGATTTCCGTATCTATTACGAAGATACGGATGCAGGCGGCGTGGTCTATCACGCCCGCTATCTTGCACTGGCCGAACGCGCCCGGACCGAGGCCATCCGCGCGCAGGGGCAGGCGGCATCCGACCTGCTGGCCGATTATGGTCTGGCCTTCGTGGTGCGCCATGCCGCGATGGATTACCGCGCGCCGTTACGGCTGGATGACATCGTATGCGTCACGACTCGCATGACGGAACTGGGTGCCGCCAGTTGCAGGCTGGTGCAGGATTTCCACCGGGTTGGCGCGGATGAAGCCGGGGCCGACTGCGGCACGCTGGATGTCCGTCTGGCCTGTATTCGTGCCGGTGACGGGCGTGCTGCCCGATTTCCGCCGCGATGGCGTGATCTTCTGCGCGCACTCGTAGCCTGAACAACGCGAAGGCATGCACGCTTTGCGTTGTTTTCGTGTCATGGCTTGACCATGACGCAGGGCTGTGCGGAAAGCGGGTTGGCCGTGGCTTGCTAAATGGGCAATCTTCGTGTTTGAGCGAACGGCCAAGGTGTGCAGGAGGCGTATTTGGACCAAGCGGTTAACGCGGCGAATCTCGGGGCCGCAGCGGGCGATCTGTCGATGTGGGCGTTGTTCATGCACGCGTCGATTGTCGTCAAGCTGGTCATGGTCGGGCTTGTGACGTGCAGTGTGATTGTCTGGGCAATCATTTTCGACAAATTCACGACCATCCGCCGGGTCACCCGGCTGGGCAATGATTTCGAGGAGCGGTTCTGGGCTGGCGGCAGTCTGGACGATCTGTACGAATCCGACGGGGCCAAGCCGGTCCACCCTATGGCCGCCGTATTCGGTGCGGCGATGGGGGAATGGCGGCGTTCATCCCGTATCGCCGGCATCGATCTGGTGCATGGCGGCGTGCAGGACCGCGTCAATCGCGCCATGGCCATCACCATCACGCGTGAAATGGACCGGCTGAACCGCTGGGTCATTTTCCTTGCCACCATCGGGCCGGTGGCCCCGTTCATCGGCCTGTTCGGCACGGTGTGGGGTATCATGCACGCCTTCGGCTCCATCGCGGCGATGCACAACACCAACCTGTCGGTCGTGGCGCCGGGTATTTCCGAAGCCCTGTTCGCAACGGCCATCGGCCTTGTTACGGCCATTCCCGCCGTGATCGCCTATAACGTGATCAGCAACAGCATGAGCGTGTTCGAGGACCGGCTGGATGCCTTCGGCACCGAGTTCGCAGCCATCCTGTCGCGCCAGTCAGAAGAAAGGGGCGCCTGACCATGGGGGCAAGCCTGGGCGATCTGCGTGGGCGGCGGCGCAAGCGGCGGCTCATGGCCGAAATCAACGTCACCCCGCTGGTTGACGTCATGCTGGTGCTGCTCATCATCTTCATGGTGACGGCGCCGATGATGACCAGTGGCGTGAATGTCGATCTGCCCAAGACGGATGCGGCGCCGGTCAATACCGATACCAAGCCCATCACGGTTTCGATCCGCTCCAACGGCGATCTGTATCTGGGCGATGACCCGGTGTCGCAGGCCGAACTGGTCGACCAGCTCAAGGCGGCGGCGCAGAATGACCGTGAACACCGCATTTTCGTCCGGGGTGATTCCCATATCGATTATGGCCGCGTGATGCAGATCATGGGTCAGATCACGGCGGGTGGATTCACGCATGTCGCCCTTCTTGCGCAGCAGCCGCCCGGCGGCGGTAACTGAACCAAACCCAAACTGATACCGGGAGCCGTCTGATCGTGGTGCCACCGCGTCGTTCCGAGCGTATCCTCATGCGTCGCTCCGTTCTGGTATCGGGGGGCCTGCATGTCGCCCTGCTGCTGGGCATACTGCTCAAGCTTCCCATGCCGGTTCCCAGGGAGCCGCCCCCGCCGCCTACGATCGAGATGGAATTCACGAACGATGGCGGCACATCAGCGCCCCATAAGGGTGAAAAGCCGGCCCCCAAACCTGCACCGGCCCCCGCGCCGGTAAAGCAGGAAGCCCCGCCCGCGCCTACCCCGCCGGAAAAAGCACCCAATGAGGAAGCGGCCCCGCCGCCGCCGCCGCCACCGCCCATGCCGCCACCGCAGCAGGCACCCAAACCCGTGCCGGATGCCCCCACGCCCCCGCGTGAACAGCAGCCGTCGCCCGATGCCGTGCGGCTTCCGCCGCCACCGCCCAAGGCAGCGCCCGCGCCCGCGCATGCACCGGTGCCCCCATCGGCCCAGCCGCAGCCCGATGCCCCGCCCAAGGTGCAGCCGCCGTCGCGCATAACCCAGCCGAATGAAGCGAAGAAGAGCGTGCCCGACACGCATTCCCTGCTCGCGACGCTGGATTCCTTTCGTGCGGACCAGAAACAGACCCATCCGCCCAAGGCGCGCCCCAACCCGGCGCAGGGCGGGGCGCCGGATGGCGGCGGTACGCCGGACGGGGATATCACCAGTGCGCTGAGTTCCGCCGAACAGAAGGCGATCGGCAGTTCCGTGCGCCGCTGTTATTCGGAAGATACGGCCGCGCGTAATTATGCCCAGTTTGTGGCGCATCTGGTCGTGACCGTGGATGGGACCGGCACGGCGCGACTGGTGGAATTCGCACCGCAGACGCAGGCCCAGATGGACTCCGACCCCTCATATCGTGCGCTGGCGGAACGCGCGCGTGATGCGGTGCTCAGCCCCACCTGTGCCAAGCTGCCCATTCCGCAGAACCTGCTGGGCCAGACCCGGCAACTGAAATTCGTATTCCGTCCCTGATCTCAAGCGGACGAAGGCGAGGAGAAGAAAATGACGTCAAGCGTAAAGCCATTGATTCCTGATGATGACGCAGCACGGCTGGCGGCGGCATTCGGGCGACGTGGGTTCATGGCGGCCGGTGTGGCGGGGGGACTAGTGGCGACACCACTATTCGCCTCCGGCACGGCGCGCGCGCAGGCAGGCGATGCGGAAATAACGGTGGATCAGGCCCGGACCGCCCCCATCCCCATCGTCCTGCCCTCGCTGGGCAGCGGTGTGGCCCAGCAGATTACGGATGTGATTTCCGCCGATCTGGGCAATAGCGGCCTGTTCCGTCCCATCAGCGCCACCATGCCGCAGGGCACGCCGGATTTTTCCACCTACAAGTCACTGGGCGCGCGTGCGGCCATGACGGGCAAGGTCGTGGATCAGGGCAGTTCGCTGCGTGTGGAATTCCGCCTGTGGGATGTGCTGACGGGCAACCAGCTTCAGGGCACGGCCTATACCGCCGGGTCACAGGACTGGCGTCGTATCGCGCATATCATTGCCGATGTGATCTACAGCCGCATGCTGGGTGAGCAGGGATACTTCAATTCCCGCATCGCCTATATCGCACGTTCCGGCCCACGCCAGCACCAGACCACCCGCCTCGCCATCATGGATCAGGACGGGGCGGACAGCCGTTACCTGACCAATGGCCAGTGGCTGACGCTCATGCCGCGTTTCAACCCGGCCAATAATGAACTCGCCTTCCTGTCTTATGCCAATTACAGGCCGCGCGTTTACCTGTTCAACCTTGGTACCGGCCAGCAGCGCCTGCTTGGTGACTTCTCGGGTATTTCATTCGCACCCCGTTTCTCGCCCGATGGGCAATCCGTCATCCTGTCGGTCACGCGCGGAGCCGGGTCCGACCTGTATGTGGTGGATCTGGCCAGCATGGCGCGGCGGCAGCTTACGGCCTCCGGCGCGATCGACACCAGCCCGTCCTTCAGCCCCGATGGCACGCAGATCGTGTTCAACTCCGACCGTGGCGGCTCGCCGCAGCTTTATATCATGAGCGCCTCGGGCGGGGATGCGAAGCGCATTTCCTACGGTCACGGCCATTACGGCGCGCCGGTCTGGTCCCCGCGCGGGGATCTGATCGCCTTCTCGCGCATTGCCGATGGCAGCTTCTCGCTTGGCGTCATGGCGCCGGATGGAACGGGGGAGCGTATCCTGACGGAAGGCTTCACGGTGGAAAGCGCCTCCTTCTGCCCCAATGGCCGTGTTCTGGCCTTCTGCCGGCAGAGTTCGGGGGGGGCAAATGGTGCCGGATTTGCAACAGGTATCAGCACAATTGATATCACCGGCTTCCATGAACGCGCCCTGCCGGCGGGAAGCGCGTCCGATCCGGCATGGTCGCCGCTGAATAAGTAATAATTACAATATGTTGGGCAGGCACTATTCTGGAACCTGCGTGGATATCAAATGGCCGGTATGTGTTTGCCTGACATTGACGGAAACTTCTTGCCAAATGTATGCTGGCGGTGGTTTCCAGCGATCGCGAGTCTCTGTTTTTACAGTTGTGTTTAACAGGACGTAACGAGACTCGGGGCCGTCCCATATTTAAATCCGGAAATTCAACAAATGGTTTCGACGCAAGAAACCGATCCAGGATCAAAAGTAATGAAACTGAAGCTTTTTGGCGCGGCTGGTATGGCCCTCTTCCTGGCAGCCTGTTCCGATCACGCGAACAAGAATGTGAATACGGGTGCCGCCACGCAGCAGGTTGGTCCGGCTCCGGGCAGCGAAGCTGATCTGGTGGCGACGGCTGGTGACCGTGTTCTGTTCCCGCTCAACCAGAGCGGCCTGTCGAGTGACGCGAAGGCGACCCTCGACAAGCAGGCGGCGTGGCTTGCGAAGTATCCGCAGGTGCACGTGCAGATTGCCGGTAACTGCGATGATCGCGGCACCGAGGAATACAACATTGCCCTGGGTGAGCGTCGCGCCAATGCCGCCCACGACTATCTGGTTGCCAAGGGCGTCGATGGCTCGCGCCTGACGACGATCTCCTACGGCAAGGACCGTCCGACCGCCGTTGGTGACGACGAGCAGGCATGGGCCCAGAACCGTAACGCCATCACGTCGGTGCAGTAATCCACTGCCTCTGCGTCCCATGACGTAATGGAATAAGTATGAAACCGGTCGGGCGCTTATCGCCCGGCCGGTTTTGTTTTAGGTATGCATGCGTAGTGTTGCAAAAGGGTTTGGTCCATGCGGTCTGTGTTGTCATGTTTCCTTTCAGTCGCTGCCCGGTCCCGTCAGTGGGGCAGGGTGGGTATGCTGGCGGGTGGCGTATCGCTGGCCTGCCTTGGTGGCGCGCGCGCTGATGACAACAGCGGCAACCTGACCCTGCAACTGCTTGACCGCGTCAACACGCTGGAACAGGAAGCGCGCGACATGCGCGGTGAAATCGACCAGTTGACCAATCAGGTCCAGCAGCAGAATGCAGCGCTGAGCAAGCAGATCGATGACATGAATTTCGCCATGCAGCATGGCCATGGCGCGGCCCCTGCTGGCGGGGCGGCGGCTTCCGCATCTCCGGCTGCTTCTGCTACCGCACCGGCGGCCACGGAAACGCCTGCGGCAAAACGCACGCCGGACGATCTGCTGAAGGCGGGGACCGATGCGCTGATGCAGCATGATTACGTGACGGCGCAGGCGGATGCGCAGCAGGTCCTGTCTGGTCCCAAGAGTGCAAAGCAGGTCGATGCGCAATACCTGCTGGCCCAGTCGCTGGCCGGGCAGAAGCAGTACCGGCAGTCCGCGCTGGCCTATTATGATGCCTATAACCGTGCGCCCCATGGCGCGCGTGCCCCCAGTGCCCTGCTGGGCGTGGCGGCAACGCTTGTGGCGCTCAATGACAGGGCTTCCGCCTGTCAGGCGCTGGACAAGCTGGCCAGCGAGTTTCCCCAGCCTGCCGACCGCATCAAATCCGCTGAACAGGTCTATCGCAAGCGCGCCAAGTGTAACTGACCGCCATCCGGTTCCAGAGAATGGAAGCGGCTGAACCGGTAGGCCAGCAGGGCTTTGACGCCATCATGACCGAACTTGGCCCATGGCCGGGTCAGGGGATACCTGTGGCAGTGGCCGTATCGGGTGGGGCGGACAGTATGGCGCTGGCCATCCTTGCCCGGCGGTGGCGGGGCGATGTGATCGCGCTGGTCGTGGACCATGGACTGCGCGCGGAATCCCGGACTGAAGCGGAACAGACGGTCGCGCGCCTGTCCATGCTGGGTATACAGGCCCGCCTGCTGACCCTTGAGGGACTGGAACGTGGCTCCCGCATGGCCGAACGCGCACGCCGCATGCGCTATCAGGCACTTTTTGCCGCCTGTCGCGATCTTGGGGCGCTGGATCTTCTGGTGGCGCATCATGCCGGGGATCAGGCCGAAACGGTCATGATGCGCGGACGTGCCGCCAGCGGTCAGGACGGTCTGGCCGGGATGGCGCTGGCCCTTCCCGTTACCGATGTCAGGCTTGTTCGCCCGCTTCTGGCTTTCACCAAGTCCGCGCTGTACGCCACCGTGCGCGCGGCGGGGGTGACATGGGTGGAGGATCCATCTAATGCCGATCTGCGGACCGAGCGCGCCCGTGCCCGGCAGGCCCTGCGTCAGGACGCGGTGCTGGGCGGCAGCCTGTTTGCACAGGCGCGGCAGGCGGGGCAGGCCCGCATGGCGCAGGACCACGATGATGCGTTGTGGCTGGCGCAGCATGCGCGGTTCCATCCGGGTGGATGGGTCGTGCTGCCGGCCGGTCTGGCACCGCCCCGCATTCTTTCCGCCCTGATCGGAGTGGTGGGGGGACGTGATTATCCGCCAAGGCGGGACGCGGTGGCGGGGCTGGTCCATGCGCCACGGGCGGCGACGCTGGCGGGTGTCGTGATCGTGCCATGGCGGGACGGGCAATGGCTGCTGGCGCGTGAGGAAGCAGCGATGGCGCCCTGCGTCTCCGCCGGGACAGGCTCTGTGTGGGACAGGCGTTTCGTGCTGCGGGCCCGACACGTGCCGAAAGATATGTATATCGGCGCAGCGGGGCCGGTAGCGCGCTGGTGGCCTGCGGGGCAGGGGCGTTCCGGGTGGCCGGCCTGCGTGTTGCGTACGTTGCCGGCCCTGTGGCACGATGGGCGGGTTATGGCTGTGCCGCATATGGGACTGTGCATGCATGACGGCATCGCAGATGCGTTTTTTGTAAACCAGCCCCCCCATCCCGCCTTTTCGGGTGCCCTGTTTGGCTGCCCGACCGCCCTGCCTGTCGGGGCCGGGCAATAAAAGGTGGTGGATTGGGGGTGTGAATATCCCTTGATCGTCCTATGTATGATAAACGTAGTGAACGTGGCGCCTGTTCGTCTGCCCTCTGTCGGGTAATGCGAAGGGGCCAGCGGATGGAACAGTAGGCAAGATGAACAATTTTGGCCGGAACCTGGCCCTGTGGGTTATCATCATCGTCCTGTTGCTGCTGCTGTTTAACGTTTTCCAGCCCGGAAGCGTGCAGCACGCATCGCAGCAACTGGCATATTCCGATTTCATCGGGGACGTGAACAGCGGGCATGTCCGGTCTGTTGTGGTGCAGGAACATAATATTACCGGCACCCTGACGGATGGCACCTCGTTCGACACCTATGCCCCGCAGGACCCGACCCTGATTCCGCGCCTGACGGAAAAAGGGGTGGAGGTTGCGGCCAAGCCGCTCGAAAGCGACACCAATCCCATCCTGCGCTACCTGATCAATTACGCGCCATTGCTGCTGATGGTCGGTGCGTGGATTTTCATCATGCGCCAGATGCAGTCCGGTGGCGGTCGCGCCATGGGCTTTGGCAAGTCGCGCGCGCGCATGCTGACCGAAAAGCAGGGCCGCGTTACCTTTGATGACGTGGCGGGCATTGATGAAGCCAAGGGTGAGTTGCAGGAAATCGTGGATTTCCTGCGCGATCCGCAGAAGTTCACCCGTCTGGGCGGCAAGATCCCCAAGGGCGTGCTGCTGGTCGGCCCCCCCGGCACGGGTAAGACCCTGCTGGCCCGCGCCATCGCGGGTGAGGCGAACGTGCCGTTCTTCACCATTTCCGGTTCCGACTTCGTTGAAATGTTCGTGGGTGTTGGCGCATCGCGTGTGCGTGACATGTTCGAACAGGGCAAGAAGGCTGCCCCCTGCATCATCTTCATTGACGAAATTGATGCCGTCGGCCGCCATCGTGGCGCGGGCCTTGGCGGTGGCAATGATGAACGTGAGCAGACGCTGAACCAGATGCTGGTCGAAATGGACGGGTTTGACAGCAATGAGGGCGTGATCCTGATTGCCGCGACCAACCGCCCCGACGTGCTTGACCCCGCCCTGCTGCGTCCCGGCCGTTTTGACCGTCAGGTGGTCGTGCCCAACCCCGATGTGGCGGGCCGTGAAAAGATCCTGCGTGTCCATATGCGCAAGGTGCCGCTGGCATCCGATGTGGACCCCAAGGTCATCGCCCGTGGCACGCCCGGTTTTTCGGGTGCCGATCTGGCCAACCTTGTCAACGAAGCGGCGCTCATGGCCGCCCGCCTTGGCAAGCGTACGGTCGCCATGCTGGAGTTCGAGAACGCCAAGGACAAGGTGATGATGGGGGCCGAGCGCCGCTCCCTCGTCATGACCGAGGACGAAAAGAAGATGACCGCCTATCATGAAGGTGGCCATGCTCTGGTTGGCATCCTGACCCCCGGCTCCGATCCGGTGCACAAGGCGACGATCATCCCGCGTGGTCGTGCGCTGGGCATGGTGATGAGCCTGCCGGAAAAGGACCGTTATTCCGAAAGCCGTTCATGGTGCATTGGCAAGCTGACGCTGGCGATGGGTGGCCGCGCGGCGGAGGAAATCATCTTTGGCCCCGATAATGTCTCCACCGGCGCATCGGGCGACATCAAGATGGCGACAGACGTGGCCCGCCGTATGATTACGGAATGGGGCATGAGCGAAAAGCTCGGCATGGTGGCCTATGGTGGCAACGGGCAGGAAGTGTTCCTTGGTCACAGTGTGACGCAGAACAAGAACGTGTCCGAGGAAACCGCGCGTGAAATCGACAACGAGGTGCGCAAGCTGATTGATGCGGCCTATGACCGCGCGCGCACCCTGCTGCTGGATCATATCGACCAGTTGCACCGTCTGGGTGAGGCCCTGCTGGAATATGAAACCCTGACGGGTGAGGAAATCCGGCAGGTGCTGCGTGGCGAGAAGATCGAGCGTGTGGTGGTCGATGACCCGATGCCGGAAAACCGCCGTCCGTCAGTGCCGCCTTCTGCACCGTCAGCGCCGGTCGAACCGCTGCCTTCGCCGGAAGGCAATGGTGGGGTTGGCGCAGCCCCGGCGAGCTAGAACTGTCTTACAGATGTTGAATATATGGCGGGGTAGCCTTGGGCTGCCCCGCCATTTTTGTATCTGGTGATAGAAAAACTGGATAGAAGAGGAACAATGGACGACCGGCTGATCGAACCCCTTGGCCTGCTGCACGGTACTGCCGCCCGGCAGGCGGTTGAGGCAGGCATTGCGCTGTGGCTGGGACAGGGAACGCACGCTTTCGCCCTCGCCCGCCTGATCGGGGGCGGGGAAGCGGGCCGGATCGTGCCGGTATCCGCCATCCCGTCGCAATGGGCGGATGTCGTGGCCCGGATCACGGCCCCTGTATCCGATGCGGGCCTGCCCACGGGGCCGCAGGTCATGGGGATCATCAACGTAACACCCGACAGCTTCAGTGACGGTGGCCAGCATTACACGACGCAGGCCGCGTTCGACGCCATAAAGGCCATGTATGCGCAGGGCTGCCGGATCGTGGATATTGGTGGGGAAAGCACCCGTCCCGGCGCTCCACCCGTCGCGGCGGAGGAGGAATGGCGGCGCATCGGCCCGGTCATCCGCGCGGTGCGGGCATGTTCCGCGCTGGATGGACTGCATATTTCCGTGGATACCCGTCAGGCCATGGTCATGGATCAGGCCCTGCTGGCCGGTGCCAGCATGGTCAACGATGTCTCGGCCCTGACGCATGACCCGCTGGCCCGTGCGGTTGTCGCGCGACATGAGTGTGCGGTTACCCTCATGCACATGCGCGGCACGCCCCAGACCATGCGGCAGCACGCGGTTTATGATGATGTCGCCGCAGATGTGACGCGTGAACTGTCCCGCCGCGTGGATGAAGCCGTGGCCGCAGGCATAGAACGTACGCGCATGGTGGTGGACCCGGGCATCGGCTTTGCCAAGACGGGTGCTGGCAATCTGGAACTGCTGGCACGTCTGCCCATTCTTTCTAATCTGGGCTGTCGCGTTCTGCTTGGTGTTTCGCGCAAGCGCATGATTGGGGAAATCTGCCATGAACCCGATGCGTCCCGCCGCGATCCCGGAACGGTGGCGGCCACGCTGCCGGGAATGGTTTTTCCCGGTATCGTCATGCGGGTTCACAATGTTCCAGCCATGATGCAGGCCATGCGCGTAAGGCAGGGGCTGGATCGGTCATAACAGGTAAGGTAGGTCGTGTACGACCAGAACGTATCCGGAGATCCCCCGTCATGGTAAAAACAAGAAAGCTGTTCGGCACAGATGGCATTCGCGGGACGGCCAACCGCTTTCCCATGACGGTCGAAGTGGCGCAGAAGCTGGGGCAGGCCGCAGGACTGCATTTCATCCATGGCACGCACCGCCACCGCGTTCTGCTGGGCAAGGATACGCGTCTGTCGGGCTACATGATCGAATGCGCGCTGGTATCGGGTTTTCTGTCCGCCGGCATGGATGTGACCCTTGTGGGGCCAATGCCGACACCGGCCATCGCCATGCTTACCCGTTCGCTTCGGGCGGATCTGGGGGTGATGATTTCCGCATCGCATAACCCGTATGGCGATAATGGCATCAAGCTGTTCGGTCCCGATGGGTTCAAGCTGTCCGACGAGATGGAAGCCCGGATCGAGGCGGCCATGAATTCCGATCTGACCGACAGGCTGGCCGCACCCGACCAGATCGGTCGCGCTTCACGGCTGAACGATGCGGCGGGGCGGTATGTGGAAAGTGCCAAATCGTCCTTTCCGCGTGGGCTGCGGCTTGATGGCCTGCGTATCGTGATCGACTGCGCCAATGGCGCGGCCTACCGCGTGGCCCCGACGGCGTTGTGGGAACTGGGGGCCGAGGTCGTGCGTATCGGCTGCGATCCCAATGGCATCAACATCAATGAAGGCTGTGGTTCCACGCGGCCCGAAGCCCTGTGTGCGGCAGTGCTGCGTCATCGGGCTGATATTGGCATTGCCCTTGATGGCGATGCCGATCGTGTCCTGATTTCGGATGAAAAGGGACGTCTGGTGGACGGGGATCAGATCCTTGCCCTCATTTCCAAGTCATGGGCGCGGCAGGGGCGGCTGGCTGGCCGCCATATCGTGGCGACCGTCATGTCCAATATGGGGCTGGAGCGGTATCTGGAAACGCAGGGGCTGGAACTGGTGCGCACAGCGGTGGGCGACCGCTACGTTGTGGAAAAGATGCGCGAACTGTCGGCCAATATTGGCGGCGAACAGTCCGGGCATATGGTCCTGTCCGATTTTGCCACAACGGGCGACGGACTGGTCGCGGCCCTTCAGGTTCTGGCCGAAGTCGTGGAGACCGGTCGCCCCGCCAGCGAGGTCTGCACCCTGTTCCAGCCTTACCCGCAGTTGCTGCGCAATGTCCGTTTCGCCGGGAAAAGCCCGTTGCATGACCCGAAGGTGCAGGAAGCCCGTGCGGCGGCGGAAAAGCGGCTGGGGGATCGTGGGCGGCTGCTGTTGCGTGAGAGCGGAACCGAGCCGCTGGTCCGCGTCATGGCGGAAGCCGAGGATGAAGCGCTGGTAAAAGCCGTGGTCGAGGATATGTGCGAGGCCATTACCGCGATCCAGATGGCGGACTGAACCATGCGCGGACGCATTCTCATCATGGCGGGCAGTGACAGCGGGGGTGGCGCTGGCATCCAGGCGGATATCAAGACGGTGACGGCGCTGGGTGGTTTCGCCATGACGGCCATAACGGCCCTGACCGCGCAGGATACGCAGGGCGTGCATGATGTCATGCCGGTGCCGCCGTCCTTCATCGTAGCCCAGATGCGGTGCGTCATGGATGATCTGGGTGTGGACGCCTTCAAGAGTGGCATGCTGGACCGGGCCGAGGTGATCGAGGCCATAGCGGACGTGCTGGTGACAGGCCCCGATGTTCCTTACGTGCTGGACCCGGTCATGGTCGCCAAGGGTGGGGCGGCGCTGCTGCATGACAGTGCGCTTGCGACCCTGCGCGCGCGCCTGCTGCCGCTTGCATCCATCCTGACCCCCAACATCCCGGAAGCCGAGACCCTGCTGGGCCGCTCCATCGCGCATCGTGGGGATATGCTGGCCGCCGCCGGTGATCTGCTGGCGCTTGGACCAAAGGCCGTGCTGCTCAAGGGTGGGCATATGTCGGGCGACGAACTGGTGGATGTGCTGGTGGGACCGGGAGGAGAGGTTGAGGAATTCGTCTCGCATCGGATTCACACCCGCCATACGCATGGTACGGGCTGCACGCTTGCCAGCGCCATTGCCACCGGGCTGGGTCAGGGCATGACATTACGTGATGCTGTCATGCGCGCGCGCGCTTATGTGCGCGAGGCGATTCTTGCAGCGCCAGGTTATGGGGCGGGTGCGGGGCCCCTTAACCATGCTGTTGGTATCGGGCATCAGAACATTAATTATTAATTAATTAGAAGCCGCTTCTGATATACATAAAATTCATGAGAAAGCGGTAATATATAGTCAACTTTAGGTTGTTCATTAATACCGATGCACCTATAGGTAGATGAAGTGTAAATATCTACTGGATGGTCGATATGCGGATTTTGCTTGTTGAACCGAATGCCCTGAAAGCCGAAGAGACCTGCCGGCACATGGAAAGAGCGGGGTTCACAGTAGATCATGTCGACACGGGGCATGATGCGCTGGGAATGTTAAAATCCTATAACTATGATTTGGCCGTTATGGATATTTGCCTGCCCGATGTGGATGGGTACGAGGTGATCCGTGTCAGCCGGGTGGCGCGGGTGCCGACGCCGGTGCTCATCCTGTCTGATGAGAAAGCCGCTACCGCCAAGGTGAAGGCCTTTTCAACCGGGGCCGATGATTATGTGACGCGCCCTTACGAATCCATGGAACTGACGGCCCGGATGCAGGCCGTAATTCGCCGTTCGAAGGGGTACAGCGAGCCCACCCTGCGCGCGGGACAACTGGAACTGTGTCTCGACAGTCGTGAAGTGCGGGTGCAGGGGCGGCTGGTGCATCTGACCGGCAAGGAATATGTCATCCTTGAGCTGCTCCTGCTGCGGAAGGGGATGGTGCTGACGAAAGATGCGTTCCTGAACCATCTGTATGGCGGCATGGATGAGCCGGAAATGAAAATCATCGATGTTTTCATCTGCAAGCTGCGCAAGAAACTGCAGGCCGCCGGTGGCGGGCAACTGATCTCCACCGTATGGGGGCAGGGCTATGTCCTGCGGGATGATGGGGCGCCCTTTACCGTGCCTGCGACCCCGTCCGGTACGCCGGTGCAGGCGAGCTGAATCTAGGCCGGACCGACCTGTCCGTGATTAAGATGCAGTTGCTTGAAATTCCCTGATTATCCAGAAGCTATCCCGATTTTAGGGGAATTGCCGGGATGATCAGGGCCCTATCTGCCCTGAAAAAAACGCAATGGGCTGCTATACTGTCCAGTAAAACAAAAAAAGGCAGGTTCCCCATCATCTGGGAAACCTGCCAAGTCTAAAGTGATGATTCGATGTGCGATGCCCCCATCGCCCTATTGTTATCGCATTGGTATTCCTTGCCCAGACATGAGATAAATCAAAGTTGGGCAGAATAATGCATATGCTTTTTCTGTGGCATCTTTATTCCATTCCCGTGATGGGACAGGATGCGGGAATTAACAGGATAGAAACGGGCAGCAGGCGATGGGTAACAAAAAGGCATTGAGACATCTATTCACCAGCAGTGCGCTGCTGCTTGCCGCGGCTACGGGCCTGAGTGCATGCGAAAGCGCGCATGACCGGATCGTGGATAAGGAAAACAGCCTTGCGGCAGCGGGTTTCGTGGCGCGCCCCGCTGATAATGCCGAACGGCAGACGATGTTGCAGAAGCTGCCCCCCAACCGGTTTCTGCAGAAATCGTTCGGGGATCACATGCTCTACATCTATTCCGATCCCAAGGTGTGCAACTGTCTTTATGTAGGTAATCAGGCGGCTTACGGACGTTACATGTCCTACGTGCAGGCGCAGAATCTGGCGGACCAGCAGCAGATGACCGCCGATACATACCAGGATGCTTCGTGGAACTGGGGCATGTGGGGCTGGGGTGGCGGCGGCTGGGGCGGCCCGTGGGGCGGCGGCTGGTGGTAATACGCAGGCGGGTCCGCACCCGCCTTATCTGACGGGCGGAACTTCGGTGGGTTTGGGCCGATGGTCGGCATAGACGATCATCTGCCATGCTTCGCGTGTATCGGGGCGGTGCGGATGGGCATGGATGGGGGGCAGAAGCTGTCCCTCGGTCGCCGCTATTTCCACCCCGCAGCCGACACAGCGGTAAATACCCGAATGGGGTGCCACCGAGCGCGGGGGATGGATCTTGTCGAATTCAGGATCGGTCCACGTATCAACAAATTGCGCGGACTGGTAAAGGGCCATCCCGTTCTCCATCATTGCCGGTAGCGGTTGTAAGGCTGTCGTATACAGGGTGATAACGCTATCCCCCATGTTATGATGCAGCACCACACGCTGCATAGATGTAGAATACGGATATTGCCATTATTACAGGCCACTCTGCCGTCACGATGTTGATGACGGAGTCGAAACAGGCCCGTTCAGCAAAAGTATAACAGAAGTATAACCGCCAGAGCGATTCCGCCCTTAATCGGGGGAGCGCAGCGTCAGCGACTGGTCGATGGTCTGCGTTACGATGGCGTTCAGTGCGCCATGCGCTGCCGTCCACTGGAAGGGATCGGCATCGTTATTGAATGTCGGGTCAAGCTGATCGTCATGAACCGTGCCGTAAGCCTGAAAATACATGTCGGGCCGTGCCGGAATGGTATCCATTGTCCATGTCCAGTCATCTGACAGCAGGGCTGTCGCACCAACCATGGCGCACGGATGCGCATGTGACAGTGTCACGGCATGCGTGGTCATGAGCGCCGCCTGCGGACGATGATAGCTGGTGTCGCCGCCGATATCTTCCATCTGTAGCTGTCGCCTGCGCGTTTCTTCCGCAGCAGAAATGCCCCGCCAGCCATCCCCATCCGGCGGGGCGTGTGCACGGTCCAGCGGATCGGATGCGGGGCCGAAGGCATGGCCCGCATAGTTCAGGGCAGTCCCTGCCGGCACCAGTACTGGCCCGCGGGCCGGGGTATCCTGTATGAAGCTGTTATCCAGCGTATGCTGTTCCAGACAGATCTGGATGCGACCGTCCGCCCATGCGGGATGAAACAGGCCGGTCATCGCCGCGCAGGCCACACCCAGAATAATGACGAGTCGCATGGGGAACAGCCTGCCCCGTTCCATCTGACCCTCACGACCACCCGGCTTGCCTGTGGTGGAAACCGGGTGGGGCAGGATCATGGCATACACGGAGAATATACGGACCTGGGCGTCGGGCCGGGTCTTAGTGGGCGGCTTTTTTACCAGCGCCCTGACCTGCCGGGGTGCCGACCATGTCTTCGGATACAAAGCGGATGCTGTTCTGTGCGTCCTGCAATGCGTTATCGGCATTCTTGACGTCTTTGCCCGTCAGCAGGTTGGTTGCGCGATAGACATCGCTCGCACTGGCATCCAGCGGGGCGATGGCCAGCACGAAATCAACATCCACGCCCGCGACCTGCAGGGTCTGCGCCGCCTGGCCGGGCTTGCCCTTGTTCAGGCTGGTATTGGCGGAAGTCACTGCGGCTCCCTTGGGGGAGGTGGGCTCCAGATCCTCGGTCACGATGTATTCGCCATCAACCGGCAGCCATGCCACGGGCTGGGTTCCCGGCGCAGCCGACGGGGCGGGCGCACCCTTGGGGGCTTTTTTCGCCGGAACCAGCTGGGCTTCGGCCTTCATGAACACCCGGTTGTCGCTCTTGGCGCGGGTCAGGGCGTTGTTGGCGTCAACCAGCAGCTTCTGGGCGCCCGCAATGTCATTATTGGCCAGCGCGCTGCGGGCCATGGCGATATCGTCAAAGGCGCGGCTGCCATCGATCGACAGCTTGGCGAAGTCGCGGTTGACCGCACGCCCGGCGGACGGGGTCGCATGGGCGGCGCCAATCACCGTACCGAGCATGAGCAGGGATGCAGGCAGGAAGGCGAATTTCTTCATGGTTCATACTCCGGTCTTTATCGTGGTATCATTGCGTGCCCCCTGTGCGAACAGAAGCCATAGCGATGCAATGCGGCTGCCCTGTCATCGCATGCCGGACGGGAATGGGCGCATGGAATGTGAAATGCGGTATGGTCATGTTTCCGCCATGCGGTAGTATGAAGATATGCCGTTCCCGTTCGGAACGGATGTATCGACCAAGGAATGAACCATGTCTGAATGTGCTACCAAATGCCCCACCAAGTCCCCCTGCCTGAAGGGCGTTCTGGTTTTCGGCGCGATCGCCGGCCTGATCGTGTTTTTCCTTAAGAAGAAGAAGTGCAACGGCTGATCTGCCGTAATGCCGTATCGGCCATGCCCCGGCGGGGTGTGGCCATACGGCCCATAGGCATGTTGCCCTGTTCCGGTCGCGGTGCGCCGTGATGGACCGGCAGGAAGTGACGCGCCGTATCATCCATGTCGATATGGATGCTTTCTATGCCTCGGTCGAACAGCGTGACAATCCGGACCTGCGTGGCAGGCCGCTTGCCGTAGGGGGCGCGGGGCGTCGTGGTGTTGTTGCCGCGGCCAGTTATGAAGCCCGGCGTTTCGGGGTCCGGTCGGCCATGCCGTCCGTCACCGCCCAGCGCAAATGTCCAGATCTTGTATTTGTCCGGCCGCGTTTTGATGTGTACCGCGCGGTATCAGCCCAGATCCATGCAATCTTTGCCCGGTTTACGCCGGTCATCCAGCCGCTTTCGCTGGATGAAGCCTATCTGGATGTAACCGATCCCCTGCAGGCTTATCCATCCGCTACGGCCATTGCCACGGCAATCCGCGCGCAGATCCATGATGAGACGGGCCTGACGGCATCAGCAGGCGTATCTTACAATAAATTCCTGGCCAAACTGGCGTCGGATTATCGCAAGCCCAACGGTCAGTTCGTGATTACGCCCCGCATGGGCCCCGATTTTGTAGCGAACCTGCCGGTGGAGGATTTCCACGGTATTGGCCCGGCCACGGCGGCGCGCATGCACGCGCTGGGTATCCGCACCGGCCTTGACCTGCGCACGCAGCCCCTGTCACGACTGTTGCGGCATTTTGGCAAGGCGGCGGATTTCTATTACGGCATCGCCCGTGGCATTGATGAACGTCCCGTAGAGGTCAATCGGCCCCGCCGTTCAGTGGGCGCGGAGCGCACATTTGACGCCGATATCCATGAATGGGTCGGCGCGCAGGCCGCGATTGCCGATCTGTCGGAACGGGTCTGGGGCCGATGCCTGACGCGCGGCCTGACCGGCATTACCGTGACCGTGAAAGTCAAATATAACGATTTCAGGCAGATCGTGCGCGGGCGTACGGAAGCCGAACCCGTGCGCGATGCGCCCGATCTGGGACAGCGCGCCATGGATCTGCTGGCTCCCTGCTTTCCGCCCCGGCGCGGCATAAGGCTGCTGGGGGTCACCGTATCCGGGCTGCGCGAAGCCGGGGAGGAACCTGCCCCCCGTCAGCTTGCCCTGTTCGGGTAACATCCTGGACGACGGATGGCAGCGACAGGAAAGCAGGCTGTCCGTCGTCTTTCCCAGGAGCCTGCACCTGTAGAAGGCAGGCCGGATTCGGTGATCTGGTCAGGGAGAGACGCGGAATATGGCCTCCATGTCTTGCCGCCTGTTGTAAAAATCAGGCAGCGGGGACCGGCGGCAGGGGTTCGGGGCGCAGGTCGGCGGGCAGGTACAGCGGATGTTCCGGCCGACCGGAGCGACGGCTCAGGCGCATGGCGCTGACCGTAATCCCGTGCTGCTGGAGCATGCGCACCACCTCCGGCCCGCGTGCCAGCAGCCCCTTGAGCAGGGGCGAGCCATAGGCCGCGATGACCAGATCGGCCTTGCGCGCCATCTCCAGCAGATGGCGGTCATTATCCGGGCCGACCGGATCGGGCACTTCCGTCAGGCGTTTCTGGTCGGTGCAGCGATAGGCGAATGTATTGCCCACCAGCAGCGTGCCATATCCCCATGCGCGGGCGTAGCGCTGGCATTTGGCTACGGTGCGGTCATCGCCATCCTCTGTCGCGACGGAGGGATTCATCATAAGCCACATCACCGCCGGCAGCGCCGGGTCCCATGTACGGGTCAGGGTGTAGCGATAGCATTTGTCCGGTCCGCCATAAATGGCATGGCTGACCACATCGGCGGAAAGGCGCAGCGGGCGGGAATGGCCCACATGGTGGCGGGGCGGTTGCTGGGTATTCATGGGCGGTATTCATACGCATGGCCGCGCGGAGGTCCACCCCCGCGCGGCCATGGTATGGTAAGACAGTAGTTCCGCAGGTTCAGCGCGGCGTGCCGATCTTGTGCGGTGCGACCATGAGTTCACGGCCCTTGAGCATGCCATCCCAGTACAGCACCGGCATCACCCATTCCTTGAGGAACCATGCCAGTTGGGTCGGCTTGCGGCCATCAAGCAGCCATGTCGGCAGGGTCGGCTCCAGCTTGCCGCCATAGCCGAACTCGGCCAGCACGATCTTGCCGCGTTCGACCGTCAGCGGGCATGCGCCATAACCATCGTAATCGGCAACCATCGGGCGGTGATCCAGCGTGGCCAGCACGTTGACCGCGACCACCGGGGCCTGCACGCGCACGGCGGCGGCTGTCTTGGCGTTGGACGTGTCTGCAACATCACCCAGCGCGAAGACATTTTCATATTTCATATGGCGCAGCGTTGCGGGATCGACCGCCACCCAGCCACCATCGCCCGCAAGCGGGCTGCTGCTGATGACTTCCGGCGCGCGCTGGGGCGGGACGACATGCAGCATGTCGAATTCCGTCTCGACCGTGGCCTTGGCGCCGTCCTCGCCCACATTCTCGAATGTTGCGATACGGCTGGCCCCGTCCACCTTCGTCAGGCGGGATTTCAGTTCCAGATCGATGTTGTAGCGCTTGATGTATTCCATCAGGGCGGGAACGAACTCCTTCACCCCGAACAGCCCCGGTGTTGCGGTGTGGAAAGAGACGTGGATGTTGTCCGCAAGGCCACGGCGACGCCACGCATCGCATGCCAGATACATCGCCTTCTGCGGCGCGCCCGCGCATTTGATCGGCATGGGCGGCTGGGTGAACACGGCGTTGCCACGGCCCAGCGTCTGCACGAGCTGCCACGTATAGGGGGCAAGGTCATAGCGGTAGTTGGAGGTCACGCCGTTGCGGCCCAGCGTTTCGGTCAGGCCGGGTATCGCGTCCCAGTCCAGCGTAAGGCCGGTCGCAACCACCAGCACGTTGTAGCGGATGGACGATCCGTTCGACAGGTGGACAAGATTGGCGTCGGGTTCAAAACCGGTCGCCGCCGCCTGCACCCAGTCCGCTCCGGCGGGGATCAGCTTCTTTTCCGACCGGCGGGTCTGGGACTGCTTGAATACGCCGCCACCCACCAGCGTCCAGCCCGGCTGGTAGAAATGCGAACCCGAGGGTTCGATGATCGCGACCGTGATGCCGCCCCGGCGCTTGAGGATGCTGGACGCGGTGGAAAGCCCGGCGGCCCCGCCGCCCACCACGACGACATCATAGGTCAGGCCCCGTGCGGAACTGGACAGGCTGGGGGCGGATGCGGCGGTATCTGTCATGAATGGTCTCCGTACTCAGTAATGAAAAAACCGGAAATGGCGGAGCGCGGCGCTGTCAGGCCTGATTGACCGGTATTTTTATGTAACTTACACCATTGTCTTCGGGTTCAGGCAGGTTGCCGCCGCGCATGTTGACCTGCACGGACGGCATGATCAGGTTCGGCAGCGACAGCGTGGCGTCCCGCGCGGTGCGCATGTTCACGAACGTTTCTTCGTCCACCCCTTCATGAACGTGGACGTTATGGCGACGTTCCGCCCCGATGGTGGTTTCCCATACGTAGTCGTCGCGTCCCGGCGCCTTGTAGTCGTGGCACAGGAACACGCGCGTTTCGTCTGGCAGCGAGAGCAGCCGCCGGATGGAATGGTACAGCATGCGGGCATCCCCACCGGGGAAATCGGCGCGTGCGGTACCGTAATCGGGCATGAACAGCGTATCACCGATAAAGGCGGCATCCCCGATCACATAGGCCATGTCAGCCGGGGTGTGGCCCGGTACATGCATGGCCGTGACCGGCAGCGTGCCCAGCCTGAACTGCGCCCCGTCATGGAACAGATGGTCGAACTGCGACCCGTCGCGGGCAAAGCGGGTGCCCGCGTTGAACAGCCGCCCGAAAATGCCCTGTACGCGGATGATGGCATCTCCGATCCCCAGCTTGCCGCCCACACGTTCCTGCAGCCACGGGGCGGCGGATAGATGGTCGGCATGGACATGGGTTTCCAGAATCCATTCCACCTTCAGCTTTTCGGCGGTCACATAGTCCACGATTTCCTGCGCGAAGGCGGGATCGGTCCGGCCCGATGCCGGGTCGTAATCCATCACGCTGTCCACGATGGCGGCGGTCCGCGTGGCCGGGTCATGGACGACATGCGTGGCCGTGAAGGTCGGGATGTCAAAAAAGGTCCTGATGACCGGAACCTGTCCCGTCGCGCGACAGGTGGCGATCTGGCTGGCTGCTGCCGTGATGACAGGGTCTGGCATGGAACGCCTTCCATAATTTCTAAATTACATAATAAATGTATGTTATAAGATGGCTTGCGTCAAGGCGCGGCAGATGCAAAAGGGCAGGACATGAGCAGCGAGGGCAGCATATCCGCAACCGGCCATGTGATGGACATGCGCCCGTTGCGTATCGGTGACGTGGCGCCTGATTTTCAGGCCCGTACAACCAAAGGGGACATCCGCCTGTCGGATTTCCGCGGGCAGTGGCTTCTGTTTTTCTCTCACCCGGCTGATTTCACGCCCGTCTGCACCAGCGAATTCATTGCGCTGGCCCAGGCCGCGGACCGTTTTGCAAAACTGGACTGCGCGCTGCTGGGCCTGTCGGTGGACAGCCTGTATGCCCATCTGGCGTGGCTGGAAGCGATCCAGAGCAGGCTGGGGATCGAGATTCCTTTCCCGCTGGTGGAAGATCCGTCCATGGCGGTGGGTCGTGCCTACGGCATGCTGGACCGCACGGCCAGGAACAGTGCGACGGTGCGCGCGACCTACGTGATCGACCCCGCTGGCGTTATCCGTGCCCTGGTGTGGTATCCCATGTCGGTTGGCCGGTCGGTGGAAGAACTGCTGCGTCTGGTCGAGGCCCTGCGCCGCAGTGATGGCGATACGGTCATGACACCCGAAGGCTGGCAGCCCGGCGATGACGTGGTCAGGCCTGTCCCCACCACGCAGTCCGGCGTATGCAGCGCGGGCACGCGCTGGTTCTATGATGTCATGCCCGATACGGGCCGCCCGCCGGCACGCTAGCGCCGTGCCAGCCAAGGGGGAAACATGTCCGCGCACAAGCCAGAATCCTGCCGTTCCTATGTCCTGACACTGTCATGCCCGAACCGGCCGGGTATTGTCGCAGGTATCAGTCGCGCCCTGTTTGATCTGGGTGCCGACATTGCAGGCGCACAGCAGTTTGACGAGCAGGAAAGCCATGTTTTTTTCATGCGCATCGTGTTCAGCCTGCCCGCCAGTGAGCCGGAACTGGCCACGCTTGAGGGCGTGCTGGCCGGGATCGCCGCCGATCTGGACATGAAGTGGTCGCTGCGGGAAAGCGCGCGGCCCACCCGTACCGTCATCATGGTCTCGCGTTTCGATCACTGTCTTGTCGATCTTCTGTACCGCTGGCGCATAGGTGAACTGGCGATCGAACCGGTCGCCATCATCGCCAATCACCCGCGTGAGACATACGCCCATATCAATATGGAAGGCGTGCCGTTCCATTATCTGCCCGTTTCATCCGCCAACCGGCCCGAACAGGAAGCCCGTATCGAACAGATCGTGTGCGATACCGGGGCGGAACTGGTGGTTCTGGCGCGTTACATGCAGATCCTGTCAGACCGGATGAGCGCATGGCTGGCGGGGCGGTGCATCAACATCCATCATTCCTTCCTGCCCGGTTTCAAGGGCGCGCGGCCCTATCATCAGGCATTCGCGCGCGGGGTGAAGCTGATTGGTGCCACCGCCCATTTCGTAACCCCCGATCTGGATGAAGGACCGATCATTGAGCAGGATGTCGAACGGATCACCCACGCTGACAGTCCCGATGACCTGATCCGCAAGGGCCGCGACATCGAACGCCGCGTTCTGGCGCGCGCCGTGCGCTACTTTACCGAACGGCGGGTTATCCCCACCGGCCACAAGACAATCGTTTTCAGCCCATGACACCACCCCCGACACCTGATGGGAACCATGGCGCGGGCCCCGCGCGGAAAGTGGCAGCGCAGCGCGTGCAGGCGATGCCCGACCCCGATATGCAGTCAGCCGGGTTCCGTCAGGCGCGCCTTGCGCGCAAGACCGCGCTGATCGAGGATTATGTGGAACTGATCGATGATCTGCTGAATGACGGTCAGGAAGCGCGGCAGGTCGATATCGCGGCGCGGCTGGGCGTATCGCAGCCAACGGTGGCCAAGATGCTGGTGCGGCTGGAAGCGGATGGTCTGGTCACGCGCCGTCCATACCGGGGCATATTCCTGACGGATGCCGGACATGACATGGCGGCCCAGAGTCGCAAGCGCCACCATACGGTCGAACGCTTTCTGCGCGCGCTGGGGATCAGCGACGCCAATGCCCGTATTGATGCCGAGGGCATGGAGCATTACGTGGGGGCTGAAACGCTGGCGGCCTTCAGTCAGGCGCTTGAGGCGGGACTGGCCGATTTTCTCGTGGCGGCAAGGAAGAAGCGCAGCGGCTGACCCGTTGCGGGAGGGGACGCCATGACCAGACGCGCGGGCGCGGCCGACCTGCCGCTGCATACGGGCCGGGTGCCCGCATGGCTGGGACAGCGCATGGCGCGCCTTGGGGCCGTCATCACGCAGGCGGTCATCCATCATTACGGGCGCGATGAATTCCTGCGCCGCCTTGCCCATCCCTTCTGGTTCCAGTCCTTTGGCGCGGTCATGGGTATGGACTGGCATTCGTCAGGCATGACAACCAGCGTGATCGGTGCGCTCAAGCGCGGGCTGGCGCCGCTTTCGGGTGAACTGGGGCTGTATGTGTGTGGCGGGCGTGGGCGGCATTCGCGCCGCACGCCCGATGAACTGCTGGCGGTGGGTCAGGAAACGGGTCTGGATGCCACGCCGCTTGTGGCGACCAGCCGCATGGTGGCCAAGGTTGACAGTGCCGCCGTGCAGGACGGTTTTGATCTGTACCTGCATGGCTTCGTAGTTGCGGCGGACGGGAAGTGGACCGTCGTGCAGCAGGGCATGCATACCGGACGGCGCATGGCGCGGCGCTATCACTGGCTGTCCGAGGGTCTGGGCAATTTTGTCGAAGCTCCGCATGCGGCCATAGATGGCCGGGCAACGGGTGACACGATCATGAACCTGACGGACCGGCGGGCGGATGCCTCCCGTCGGGGACAGGTGGACCTGCTGCATGATCTGGGGCCGGACCGGCTGACGCGGGAGCTCATGCGGATCGAGGGGCTGGCCCCGCCACCCGCCCCGGCGCAGGGTGAACTGCCGTATATGTGTCTGCCCGCCCATCACGATGTCCGGCCGGAGGACGTGAACATGCGCCGTCTGCACGGCGCGCTGGCTGCGGCGACCGAAGCGGGGCCGCGTGATTTCACCGAACTGCTGCGTGTTCCCGGCGTTGGCGCGCGGACGGTGCGCGCACTGGCGCTGGTGGCGGAAGTGGTGCATGGCGCACCGTGCCGGTTTTCAGATCCGGCGCGGTTTTCCCTTGCCCATGGTGGCAAGGACCGCCACCCCTATCCTGTTCCGGTCGCGGTTTATGACCGGACCCTGTCGGTCATGAAGGCTGCGGTGACGGCAGCGAAACTGGGGCGCGAAGAACGGCTGGACGCCATACGCCGTCTGGACAGCGCGGCGCGGCGGCTGGAGCGTGATGCGCACGGCCCGTCCTTTTCCGCCATCATGGCTGAAGAACGCGGGCGTTCGCACGAATATGGCGGCCGCTCCGTATTCGGGCATGAACCACCACCGCCCCGGCGGGTTTCAGAAGGGCAGGGGGACAGGATCATGCGCCATGAGGACCAGCCACAGGACCAGCAGGGAACCGATCGTGATGCGTCCCGCCACGCGGGCTAGGGGTGTGTGTGTCATGCAGGCATGATACGGGGCCAAATACGGCGGAAGTGCGGATAATCCATCCGTCATGCCACAGGGGCAGCATCATTCATGACAGTGCCAGATCATACGCCGCCTTCATCATCCGTTCCCGCCACGCAGTCCGATACGCTACGCATTACAGCCCTGCGGCGTTACCGGTACCGGCCTCTGCGCTTCATCCTTCATTACGTGCGGCTGCATGCACGCGGGCATGCGGTCATCATTACCGCCATTGTGGTGGCGGTCGCGTGCAATGTGGGGATGTCGGCCATCATCCGCCATCTGGTCAACGGCATGACGGAAGGCGGGCAGGGAACGGTGGCCGTATGGGTTTCCATCATCCTGTTCTGTGTCACGATCATATGTGACAATGCGGCATGGCGTGTCGCAGGGTGGCTGGCGTCGGGTGAATTCGTGCGCGTGGGCGGCGATGTGCGGCAGGACCTGTTTCGCTACCTGACCGGTCATGCCGCCACCTATTTTGCCGACAGGCTGTCCGGCTCCCTTGCCGCGCGGGTTTCGGCGGCCGCCAGCGCGGTCGTGGCGCTGGAGAACATGGGGGCGTGGAACCTGCTGCCTTCCATGCTGAACCTTCTTCTGGCCATCGCCACCCTTGGCACCGTCAGTCCGTGGATGGCGCTGGTGCTGGTGGCCATGACCATGCTGGTGGGACTGGTCATATACCGGCTGGCGGGGCGGGGGCAGGACCTGCATCTGTCCTATGCCGCCGAAGCGGCGGAGGTGGATGGCGAAATGCTTGATGTCATGCAGAACCTGCCGCTTGTGCGCGCCTATGGCATGATCGATTCGGAACATGCCCGCATGCGCCGGCGCATACGCGGCGAGACCGGGCTGCACTGCCGTTCGCTGCGCTATATGGAAAAGCTGCGCATGATCCATTCGCTTGTCACGGCGGTCATGACCACGGGCCTGCTGATATGGGCCGTGCTGCTGTGGCGGATGCACAGGGCCACCACGGGTGATGTGGTGATGGTGACGACGCTGGGTTTCCTGATCCTGAACTGCACGCGCGATTTCGCCTTTTCGATGGTGGAGGCGATGAAACATGTCACCCGCCTGTCCGAAACGCTGGAGCATCTGCTTGCCCCGCATGAACAAAGCGGCGTGCCCGAGACGGCCATCCTGCCTTCCGCCGCGTGCCGGGGGCATGTCAGGCTGCACGATGTGACCTTTGCCTATCCCGGTGGGGCGCCCGTCCTGTCGCATTTCAGCCTTGATATTCCCGCGGGCACCCGCGTCGGGCTGGTGGGGGTTTCGGGGTCGGGCAAGAGTACCGTGCTGGCCCTGCTGCAACGACAGCGTTTCGTGCAGGATGGTGCCGTGGAGATGGATGGCATCAACATCCTGCAACTGGATGAAGCCAGCCTGCGGGCCGCGATGGCGGTCGTACCACAGGATGTGTACCTGCTGCGCCGCACGGTGGGAGAAAACATCCGTTATGGCCGCCCCGACGCGACCGAAGGCGAGGTCCGCGCCGCGGCGGAAGCCGCAGGCTGCACCGATTTCATCGCCGCCATGCCGCATGGTTTCGATACGGTGGTGGGAGAACGCGGTGTGATGCTGTCAGGCGGCCAGCGCCAGCGCATAGCGATTGCGCGGGCCTTCCTGCGTAATGCGCCGATCCTGATTCTGGATGAGGCCACCAGTGCGCTGGACGGCGAAAGCGAACGCCATGTCCACGCGGCGCTTGAGCGGCTGATGGTGGGGCGCACCGTAATTGCGGTGGCCCACCGCCTGTCCACCCTGCGCGGGTTTGACCGGATTGTGGTGATGGAACGCGGCAGGATTGCCCAGCAGGGCAGTATGGCGGAACTGGAGCGCGTGCCTGGCCCCTATCGTGATCGCCTGCTGGCCCATGGGGGCGACATGCTGCCCTGAAAGGCTGCTTTTATTGCGTTGGGCTGGCCGGTGATGCGGGTGCGGCGCCTGCAGCGGGCGTGCTGTCGGGGGCAGGGGGCGGCGTATCGACCATGCGGGCGACGGCGGTGCGGGTGCTGAGCAGGCCATGCGTTGCCTGTCCCCGGTCGTCGGGCACGTTCTGCTGCGGGGTCATGAACAGCATGCCCTGCGGAAAGGAGATGAGGATGCGCCTGCGCCGCAGGAAGTTCATGCCAAGCACGTTGTAGCTGGTTTTCTCGATATTCGCATCCAGTGGCAGGTCATGCCATGACCCGATGGTGATGTTATCGAAATGATGCCTGTGCCCGTTCAGGATTTTTCCGGCATTGGTGCGTACGTTCATGTCGTCATGAAGTATCGTTTTGGTCAGCCCGATCTCGCGCGCGGTCCTGCGTGAAAGGGATGAAAAATCCGCCCCCGGTTCGATTTCCATGCGTACGGGACGGTCGCCCACCTGCATCAGGAGGCCGGTCAGCCGCCCCGTGGCGTCGGGCAGCATGATGACGCTGGTGCTACCTGCCCCCAGCCAGTCCAGTCCGGGTGCGCAGTCCGGGGTATCGGCAGTCAGGAACAGGATCATGCGCCGGGCCGGAAAATCCAGCAGGACATTGTAGTTGCTAAGGATGTCGTATCCGATCACGCCCAGTACGTCCTGATTGCCGATCTGGGGGATGCGCATGCCCTCCAGCAGCGCGGGCACGTCCTGTGCCGCGCCGTTGCTTATGCGCAGGTCATGCAGGACGGTCGTGTATGTCGTGCCGGACCCGGCGATGGTCTGGATATCGACCGGGGCCTGAACGGGAAAATCGGTGGGCGTGCGGGCATAGACCCCGACCCGGCCCTGCGTGATGCTGATATAGGCCAGACCGTTCACGCCGTTGAACGTGGCGGGAATGATCGGGCTGCCGCTATTGGTCAGCAGGGGCACCGTAATGACATGGGTCAGGCAGGCATCCGGCAGGCCGTCGTAATCGGGCCGGGGTTGCGGTGCCGCCTGCGCGGCGGCGGGGGGATGATGGGGCGTTGCACGGGCGGGCACGGCGCAGGCTACGGACATGCCTGCCAGCATGATTGCCCGGCACAGACGGATGGCTTTACCGCCCTTCTGGCTGGTCCGCCATATCTCCCGGCGTCGCGGTATGTTCGGCCTGCGGGGCTTCGGTATGGTCAAAGCGGGTATAGTCAACGGTGATCCGTCCATCCGGCCCGGCATTTATAATATCGACGAAACGATGATTATACAGCATCCGGTCAAATCCGTAAGCGGATCGTGCGAAAACGGTCTGTCCCGATGCTTCGTCCGTTCCCGTCAGGCTTATGATGATTTCGGCTTCCTGCGCTGACAGGTCGTGTTCCGTCAGGCCATAAAGCGGGCTGTGTTCGGTAATGACATGGGTGGGCGTGCACGCGAAACGCAGCACCGGGATATGGGACTGCTGCAGGGGCAGGGGATCGAACTGCCGCACCACGCGTCCCGCTGGCGTGCGGATCAGGCGGGCGAGGGCGAATTCGACATCTACCGACAGGATCGGGCTGCGCCTGCAGTTCGCAATGCGGATATCAAGATGAAGCTGGTTGTCTTCTGTCAGGATAAGCGCCTGCTGGCTGAACATGATCCGTGCGCGCGGGCGCGAAAAACGGGCGAAGACCAGTCCCGTCGCCAGCGCGTTGATCATCATGCCGCCCAGCACTTCCACCGTTGCGATCAGGTTTGCCGTGCGGCTGACCGGTGTCATGGCGCCATAGCCGACGGTGGACAGGGTCTGGACACTGAAGAAGAAGTAATCGGCAAAGCTGCCTGCATGCGCGCCGCTTACGCCCGCGCCGTCCAGCATGTAAAGCAGGGCGAATACAATATTGACGCCCACATAAAGTAGTAGCGAGCCATAAAAGAAGCGGCTCCACGGCGCGGTCAGGGCATGATGGTAGAAGTCAGACCAGATGCGGTCCACATGCCCCACCCGCACGACCGTATCATGCCCACGGTCTTCCAGTCGGTGGTGCATGAATCTATGGTGCCGCGTGCCCCCGGTGGTGGAAGCATGCAGGGGCGGTGTGTACGGTGGCCCGGCGTTCTGTGCCATGGCGTATCCAGTCTGTATGTGCCGTGTTGTGTCAGGACCGGCTGACCTGATTTATTTCATAATATGTCAAGCATTGTGGTGCAGCAACGGGTGCCGGGTAGACAGGGCCCTGCGCTGTTCGCATATCCATGACTGGCACGGCGCAGGAGGCGGCACATGACGGAACTGACCCCCGAACAGATGGAACATATGGCAACCACGCTGGAGGGGAGCGGACAGTACCGCATTCTCCGCCCGCTCGCGCCCCGCATGCTGGCGGACTATCCGCAGTCTTCCGGTACGCGGCTTGGCATGTTTCTGGACCTTGAAACCACGGGGCTGAGTGCGACGAAGGACGAGATCATCGAATTCGGGATCGTTCCTTTCGTCTACACGCTGGAGGGACGGATTCTGGGCTGTCTGGAACCCTTCAGTCGCCTGCGGGAGCCATCATGCCCCATCCCGCCGCAGATCACGGCCCTGACCGGCATTACGCCCGAAATGGTGGCGGGGCAGTCCGTAACGCCTGAAGAAGTGGCCGGGTTTGTCGCGCCTGCTTCTCTTATTATCGCACATAATGCAGATTTTGACCGAAAGTTCGCCGAGCGCTTCAGTCCCGTATTCACAACCAAGCCCTGGGCCTGTTCCATGCGCGATGTGGACTGGGCTGCCGAAGGGTACGAGGGGCGCAAGCTGTCCTATCTGGGGATGCAGGCAGGTTTCTGGTTTGACGGACATCGCGCGACGGATGACTGTCAGGCCGGGATTGCCATTCTTGACCGCGAACTGCCGGTATCCGGTCGTCCGGCACTGTCGGTGCTGCTGGAAAACGCGCGGCAGGTGCGGTGCCGGATCTGGGCTGAAAATGCGCCCTATGAATATAAGGACGTGCTGCGCCAGCGTGGTTATCGCTGGAATGACGGCACGGACGGCAATCCGCGCGCATGGTCCATTTCCCTGCCGGAAGGGGACGTGACGGCGGAACTGGCCTTCCTGTCAGCCGAAGTGTTCGCCCGCCCCGTTGATCTGCCCGTAACCCGCATTACGCCATGGGACCGTTTTTCAACACGGTGTTAGGAGGGGGAAGCTACTTTCCTGAATCCGTCCGTTCGGGATGAATGATTTGATTACGAAACAGATTGGGGGGAATTAAGGGGCCTGTGATATTCATGTAACCCGCATGGCTGTCTGCCCGGTGAATGCGTTTGAGCGGGCTGGCCGTGTATGTTTGCGAGGCATGAAGGACATCTATTGGGTAGGTAAAAGACGGTTTTTGAGTGTCGTCTTTTTTACAAGGCGTATCTTCTGAACTTTTGAAAAATCTTCACCAGAACTTTTATTTATCAGATGCTTCAGGAGATTGGACTGTATGGTTAAACCATGCAGTCTGGATATAACTGTTTCATAATATTAATGAAATGTCGCGTTGTCATATCTATGTGCTTCGGCAGGCAGGGTATGTTTTTGTTACGACTTGATAAAGACAATACCCGCTGATAGCGTAACCGCTACAGTGCAGGCCAGCAGGCGCGCTGCACATGTCCGGGCATCCGATACGGTTTCAGTCCCGTGCCTCTCTGGTTCGGTTTGACGGATATCGGGCTGTTGTCGTGGACAGGTTTCGGGGGCGTGCATCCTCTGTCAGATGCCGGGTCCACTGTCCCGTTCTGAACGGAATCCGGTCGTGGACAGGTGTCGCGTTGCTGGCAGGCGTACTGATGATGTTTGAACTTCTTACGCCATTACGGCAGGACGGCGAGTAAATGAGTAACGCCTACGATTCAGGTCGCCTTGATCTTCCTTTTGTCGGTATCTGCAGTTTTGGCAAATACCCGATCCAGACCGACTGGTCCGCGATCGATGCGGATGTCGCCATTATGGGCGCGCCGTTTGATGGGGGTACGCAGTGGCGTGCCGGTACCCGCTTCGGCCCGCGCGGCATCCGGGAGGCATCGACCCTGTTCGCCTTCGGTCATGCGGGTGCGTACGATCATGAAGATGACGCCACCTACCTGTATGGTGAAGGCTGCCGCATTGTTGATATCGGGGATGCCGATATCGTCCATACCAATACCGAACGCAGCCACGCGAATATCGAAGCAGGCGTGCGGGCCATACTGGCCGCAGGCGCATTGCCGGTCGTGCTGGGCGGGGATCATTCGATCAATATCCCCTGTATCCGCGCCTTCAGTGAACAGGAACCGATCCATCTGATTCAGATCGATGCGCATCTGGATTTCGTGGATGAACGTCAGGGCGTGCGGCACGGTCATGGCAACCCGATGCGTCGGGCGGCGGAACAGCCTTATGTTACCGGCATGACGCAGATCGGCATCCGCAATGTCTCCTCCACCGCGCGGGAAGGATATGATGATGCGCGGCGTTTCGGTTCGGATATCCTCAGCGTCCGGCAGGTCCGCAAGATGGGGGTGGAAGCCCTGCTGGAGCGTATCCCGGCAGGGGCGAACTATTACCTGTCGCTGGATATTGACGGTTTCGATCCCTCAATCGCGCCGGGTACGGGCACGCCCAGCCATGGCGGGTTCCTGTATTACGAAGTGCTGGAATTTCTGGCGGGACTGGCGCAGCGCGGGCGTATCGTGGGCATCGACCTTGTGGAAGTCGCCCCCGATTATGATCCGTCGAACATCACATCCATTCTGGCGGCACAGGTGCTGCTCAACCTGATCGGGCGCATCCTGCATTTCCGCAAGACGCCAGCCTGACGGTTCTTTGCCCTCACGTTAAGTAACGTGAGGGCGTCGCCTGTTCCGGGCCGGGCATGAAAGCCGCTTTCTATTCGTCCCCCGGCACACCGTAGGAGGGGGATTCCACCGGATTGACGCTACGCAGCGTATAGTCGCGCATCTGTGGCTGCCACAGATCCCACAGATCCTGAAGCTGCGCGATGGGTGTGTCATGCCAGTCAACCCGCAGGTCCGCCAGCGGCCAGCTATGGGTATCGACAACCAGCATCCCAGCCGATCGCACCGGTCCTGCTTCCCCGCCCGCTTTCAGCCCGGCGGCAAGGGTTGTGACCAGCCGCTGTCCCAATTCCATCGTCGTGTCCGTGGCCAAAAAGGCTTCGACCATGGCGGCGGGAACCGTGTCATTGGCCAGCAGGTTGCCAGCACAGGCGACATTGTGCCCGGTGGCTGATGTGTACAGGCCCAGTGTTTTCTCACCCGACCAGACAGCGGTAAGGCCGGTGTCATCAATTGCCGAAATCTGCCGGTAAGCCGCGAATTCCGATCTGCGCACCAGTATGGCGACACATTCTTCCGCCGTGGCGCCGCGTTCAAGCAGGTCCAGCCCTGCCGGACCCAGCGAAGGATCGGTAATGTTCTGCGTGGCGACAGCCCCGGCACCGGCGCGTGCAAACGCGCAACGGCTGGCCACTGCGGGGGAGGAGGACGAAACGGCGATCCCGAACTGTCCGGTACGCGCGCATCGGGCGACAACTGAAAATGTCATGCGGTTCCTGTCATTTTACCGTGCCGGATGAACCGCTCTGCTTGTGCGTTCATCAATCCGGCTTCGGGTATCAATACTTTGGGGCGGGTCCCGTCTTTTCCTGATCGGAATAATTAACGTATTGGAAGCCTATAGTGATCGGCATGGATTTCAAGGGGCCAGGTTATCCGCCTCAAGGGGCTGCGGTATGATGAGTGGTCTCTGTATTCAGCAGGATGAAATACAGAAGACATATGAAAATATAACAGTATTTCAAAATTCATACGTCACCAGAAACCATGTGCGCACGATAGGGGATCGGAAAATCCGATGGGCGGGATCGGGATTTAATTCTTTGCCCCCTGCTGGTTCCGGCACAGGATCATGACAGGTCGGCAATGAACGTGAACCGCCAGACGGGCACGTATCCGGCACGGACTGGTGCGAGGTACGGACATGACAGACACAAACCCCCTGAAGAAGAAGTTCCTCGACGCAATGCGCAGTGTCGCGACCCCGGTTTCAGTCGTGACCACCGATGGGCCGGGTGGCCGGTTCGGGCTGACGGTCAGTTCCTTCAACTCCGTTTCCGCCGATCCGCCGGTCATATCGGTATGTATCAACCAGCGTAGTCCCATGATTGCCGCACTGGCGCGGAACGGGCGCATGAACGTCAATGTCCTGACCGAGGCGGGGGGCGAAATCGCGTCTGTCTTCGCGGGGCAGGCAGGACGGTTTTCCGCCTTTGATTTCGCCTGCGCCACATGGTCGCGCGATGATGCGGGGCTGCCGGTGCTGGATGATGCGCTGTCCACATTTTCCTGCGCCATCACGGCCACCATCCCCACGGGTTCCCACATGGTGTTCCTGTGCGCGGTCGAAAGCGTGAATTCCCGTGATGCCCACACACTTCTTCATTACCGGCGTGAATTCTGCCGCCCGGTTTCCATTCTCTCCCATTAAGACAGACGGAAGGTTTCGCCGATGATCCGCACAGGCAGGCAGTATCTTGATTCGATCCGCGACGGTCGGCGCATCTGGGTCAATGGGGAGCGCGTCAATGATGTGACCACCCATCCGATGTTCCGCCCCATCGTCAATATACGCGCACGTATTTACGACATGCAGCATGAAGATGCGTTCCGTGACCGGATGACCTATGTCGATGGGGAGGGGAACCGTTCGGCAATCGGCCTGAAATTACCCGAAACCAGACAGGACTGGGACGACAAGCGCCTGTCCACCGATACCGTTCTCAACGAGGTCGGAGGCGTTGTAACCCGCGTGGGTGATGAGACGATCGGGGAGATGTGGTCCCTGTACGACGGGCAGGACCTGCTGAACGAGGTCGATCCGCGCTTTGCCCAGAATATCCGCAATCATGTAGTCAGGGCGATCTATGCTGATCCGTTCCATGTTTCGGCCAATACCGATCCCAAGGGCGACCGTTCCAAGCGCCCGCAGGATCAGGACCCGGACATGCTGCTGCATGTGGTGAAGGAAACGGATGCCGGGATCATCGTGCGTGGCGCCAAGTATGAGACGGCGGCGGCCTACGCCAATCAGGCCTTTACCAAACCCACCATCGCCAACTGGGGGGATTCCGCCCTGTCCGATTACGCGGTGGGGTTCGTGTGTGACTTTTCCTCGCCCAACCTGAAATTCATCTGTCGTACCGGTTTTGCCGGTCGCGCGCCGGAGACGGATTATCCCCTTTCCAACCGGTTTGATGAGGTCGAAGCCCTCGTGGTGTTCGATGACGTGCTGATCCCGTGGGAAAATGTGCTGTTCTATCGCCATACGAAGGCGGCGACCTTCATCCGCGCCACCCTGCATCGCTACAGCGCATTCGCGTTCGTGCAGCGTAACCTGAAACTGGCGGACATGATGATCGGCACCGCGTTGTTCAACGTGCGCCAGACCGGTCTGGACCGGCAGCAGGCCGTTCAGGAAAAACTCGCACGCCTTGCCTGCTATCGCGAGGGGATCAACGCGCACCTGACCGCCGCCATCGCCATGGCGGAACCCAGCCCCGGCGGGCTGCTCATGCCCAATCAGTCCCTGCTGATGAGCGGGCGCGTGCTGGCGTGCTCGCAACTGCATGAAATGATGCACCTGACGCGCGAACTGTGCGGCGGACAGATCTGCGTCACGCCGGATGCTGCGGCCTTTGCCGACCCGGAAACGGGGCCGTGGCTGCAGAAATTCTATACCATTAACGAAAACTGGGTGGCGGATGACCGGCGCAGGCTACTGGCCTATGCGCGCGATCTGCTCAATTCCGATTATGCCGGACACCGCCTGACATTCCAGCTTTTCGCGCAGTCACCGCCATTTGCGCATCTGGCGGCTGTGTATCGTAATTTCGACTGGAACCCGTCGCTGGATTTCGTGAAAAAATCCGCCGGTCTCAGTGATGCTGTCGTGGGAAAGTAAGGATATCATGACCGATCTGCCAGCTACGGTGACACATCGCCGCATCCGCCCGTTCAACACGCGCGAAACCTATCCCGAGCAGAATCTCGATAACGACCTGTGTCAGGCGGTCGTGGCGGGAAAGATGGTCTATCTGCGCGGGCAGGTACCGCAGGATCTCGACACGCGGGAGAATGTCGCGGTCGGCGACCCGGAAGGGCAGGCGCGCAAGGTGGCGGAGAATATCCTTCTCCTCCTGTCCGAAGCGGGGGCCGAACCACGCCATATCTGCAAGGTGACGGTCTATCTGACCGATATCCGCTATCGGGAAGTGGTCTATCGCACCCTTGGCCAGTATCTGCGCGGTGTATTTCCCGTGTTTACCGGGCTTGTCGTCGTGGCGCTGGCGCGGCCGGAATGGTTTGTGGAAGTTGATATCATCGCCCAGCTTGACTGATCGATGACAGGGGAAAACCGGTCCATGCAGTCTGGCGCGGACAAAAGCGGCACGATCGCCATTCTGGAACGTCTTGTCGCATTTCCAACCATCTGCGGCACGTCCAATGCTGACCTGATCGACTGGGTGGAACAGTATCTTGTCGCCACCGGCGCGCGGGTCGAACGCGTGCCAGGCGATGCGGAGGGACGTTCCAGCCTGTTCGCCACAATTGGCCCGGATGGCCCGGATGGCATCATCCTGTCCGCCCATTCGGATGTCGTGCCTGTCGCGGGACAGGACTGGACGACCGATCCGTTCCGGCTGACCGCGCGCGATGGCAGGCTTTACGGTCGTGGCAGCAGCGACATGAAGGGTTTTCTTGCCTGCATGCTGACGGCAGCCGCCAGTGCGGGGCGCAGGACATTGCGTCGCCCGTTGCATCTGGCCATTTCGCATGATGAGGAACTGGGCTGTCTTGGCGTGCGCTCCTTACTGCGCGCACTGGGACAACAGGGTGTGACCGCCACCGGTTGCGTGGTTGGCGAACCGACGGAAATGGGGGTCGCCGTCGCGCATAAGGGCAAGATCGCCCTGAAGATAACATGCCATGGCCGCGCCGCGCATTCCGCCAATCCGTTCAGGGGGCAGAACGCCATTGTTCTTGCATCCGAAATGGTTATCGCGGCCGGACGGCTGCAGGATCATATCCGGCAGGAGGAAACGCATGACGGGCGTTTTGAAGTGCCGTTTTCCACCGTTCAGATCGGCCTGATCGACGGGGGCACGGCGCTGAACATCGTGCCCGACCGCTGCGTGATCATGGCGGAAATCCGCCTTCTGCCGGGATATGATGGTGCGGATTACGTCGCGTGGCTGCATGATGCCGCCCGGCGGATTACCGATGATGGGGCAAGAGGAGGGATCACGGTCGAGATCGTGAATGCCTATCCGGGTCTTGCCAGTTCAGGGGACGGCGGGATTCTGGCAACCGGCCTGCGCCATGCGCGGCAGAATAAAACGGGTGTCATAGATTTCGGCACGGAAGCGGGACTGTTCGAAAGCGAACTGGGTATTCCGTGCATTGTCTGCGGGCCGGGTTCGATTTCACGCGCGCATAAGGCCGATGAATACATCCTGCCTGCCGAACTGGCGGAAGGGGATCGTTTCCTTGCGGGTATCCTTGACGATCTGTGTGCGGAACCGGGGGCGTGATGGCGGCATTGCCCGAAGCTTTTTGAAAAAAGCTTCACCAAAAACTTCTTTATGGTGGGAAGGCTGTTTCAGATGGCAGCATCATCCGTGCAACGCGCACCAGTTCTCCCTCAGGCTGGCGGAGGGCATCCAGCACGGTGAAATGATCGGCTCCCGCCACGGGGACCAGCGGGCCGGGACAGTGCCGGGTCGCGCGCATCCGGTGTAGCGCGATACTGTCGTGACACAGGGCGGGCAGTTCACGGCTGCCATAGGCAATGGCCAGCGGTTTTTCACATGCGGGCAGGCGCAGCGGGGAAAGTGTCGCCACTTCCGCATCACTCAGGCGTAGCGCCGTATTGAATCTGGTGTCACGCAATGGCCCCAGTTCAAATATGCCCGAAATGGCCAGTCCCGCCGTGACCGCCCTGTGCCCCAGCATCAATGCGGCCAGCATCCCGCCCGCCGACCAGCCCGAAAGCAGCCGTGGGCCAGCCAGACCATAGGTGGGGCCATGCCGGTCCAGCCATGTCAGCGCGGTGTCAATTTCCTGCGTAATGGTGGTCAGCGATGCCTCTGGGGCCAGCGTGTGCCCCACCATCGCCACCGACCAGCCATGCGCGCGCAGCCCTTCGGCAAGGCAGGCAAAGCCTTCCGGTGCGTTCATCTGCCAGTACCCGCCATGGATGAATACCAGACACGGCGCATCCAGCCGGGCGGCGGGATAAAGCTGCCATACGGTGCGCGCACCGGGGGCGTAGGCGACATCCACCCGCCCCGGCAGGCTGTGCGCGCGCATGCGGGCGGATTGTGCCCGCAGCGCGCTCATATATGTCTGGCTGTCCGCTACGGCGGCGGCGTTGTCGTATGCCGCGTTGCGCGCCGCCTGATCCAGCCGCCCCCATTCTTCGGTCGGATTCATGCCAGCGGCGGGATCAGCGGGCTGTCCGCCTTGTGCATTCTGCCCGCGCGCAGACAGAATGCCGGGGCCAGCATTTCATCCACCTCCACGCTGACGCCGCTGTTGTCGGACATGGTAAAGCGACCGCGCACATGATCCAGAACGGAAATGTCCGCCTCGCGCCCGACCTGAAGCGATCCCAGCGTATCGGCCATGCCCAGCATCCGCGCGGGATTGGATGTGACGGTTGCCACGACATCATCCATCGGCATGCCAAGATAAAGCAGTTTCGACATCGCATGGGTCAGGTTGAACGGCGCGACCCCGGCAAAGGGATTGCGGCCCCGGTCGTCCAGATCGGTGGCGGAGGGAACGCGCACGTTATAGCCATGCATGTCAGCCCCCAGCGTGTAGGGACGGATGCCTGCCGCCATGACCGTGCGCGCCATGTCGAATGAAAAATGCGACCCGTGGCCGACATCCACCGTTACGCCGCGTTCCAGCGCGGCCCATACCACGGGATGCACTTCCCCCGTTTCCATTGAAATGAAACCACCCGGATGCCGCGTGAACGGATGGGCCAGAATATCCCCCGGTTCCATCAGCGGCATCAGTTCGCGTACGATTTCATCGGGGTCGATATCGGGTGCATCCTCCTTCATCGGCCAGAGCTGGCCCAGATGGATATAAAGCGGGATGCCCGCTTCCCGCGCGATGCGCTTGCCGATGCGGATGACATCCAGCCCCCAGCGCGACACGCCGCCCAGTTCGCAATGCGCCTTGATCCCGCGCACCAGATCGGCATTTTCCCGCGCGGCGCGCACCGAATGTTCGACGTTGGTCTGACCGGGGCCATACAGTTCGGGGTAAAGGTGGCCTTCCAGCCCGCCCACCAGATAGGCGGACAGGAAACACAGCACCCTGCTGTCCGACGGGTTGGAAATGAAATTACGGAACCCGCCAATGGTCATGCAGCTTGGTCCGCCCTGGTCAACCAGTGTGGTGACACCCGAACGCACGCCCACCAGATCGGCATTCAGGCCGAAGCGACCGGTTACATGTTCATAGATATGACCGTGCGTGTCGATCATGCCAGCCGTCACGATCTTGCCCGATACGTCATGCGTCTCGCGTGCCGTGGCATCAGGGCCGATCGTGGATTCGATCGCCACGATCCGACCATCGCGAATGCCGATATCGGCCACGCCGTGGCGTCCGGTCATCGGGTCGATAAGGGTGCCACCACGCAAAAGCGTGTCAAATGCCGAATTCATTGGTTGCCTCCGCCGCTATTAACAGTCAGTATACTGACGATATACGGGCGTGCAAGCCTGATATGCGGCCCGCCGCGATTCTTCACCCCGCCCGGTCCCCGCCGGGCGTGCGATCAGGGATATAAGGCGTAATGACCACAGATGATGCCCCCCGAAGCAACAGCTTTCCCGGACATAATAATAAACAGGGCGTGGGTCAGTCCGTCCCACGCAAGGAAGATGATCGTTACTTGCGTGGAACAGGGGAGTACGTTGGCGACATCCGCCTGTCCGGCATGCGCGAACTGGCCTTTGTACGCAGCCCCTATGCCCATGCGCGGCTGGGCGCGATCCACAAACCAGCGGGGCGGGAGGACTGCGTATTCACCGCCGCCGACCTGCATGGGGTGGAGCCGATTATCGCCAATTCCGGCCTGCCGGGTTTCAAATCCTCCGCACAGTATGCCCTTGCGTATGAAAAGGTCCGTCATGTGGGGGAAGCCGTAGCCGTCTGCGTGGCCCCCACGCGGGCGGAAGCGGAGGATCTGGCCGCGACCGTGGTTGTTGATTACGAGGAACTGCCCGCCCTGTCGGACATGCTGGATGCCATAACACCCGGTGCGGCGCTGGTGCATGACCACTGGGGCGACAACCTGTTCCTGCAGACGCAGGTGGCGGGGGACGTGGACGAAATCATCCGCACCGCGCCGATCCATGTAAAACGCACCCTGCGCACAGCGCGGCAGTGCATGTCCCCCATGGAAGGGCGCGGCGTCATCGCCCGGTGGGAGTCGCGGCTTAACCAGCTTGTGCTGATTACATCGACCCAGATGCCCCATATCGTGCGCACGGGGCTTGCTGGCTGTCTTGGTCTTTCAGAAGAGCAGGTACGCATCATTGCCCCCGATGTGGGCGGGGGGTTTGGTTACAAGGGCATTCTTCTGCCCGAGGAAGTCTGCGCGGGCTTCCTTGCCCGGCATCTTGGCCATCCCGTACGCTGGCTGGAAGACCGGCGCGAACAGCTTGCGGGGAATGCCAACTGCCGCGAACATCATTATGAACTCAACGCCTATGCCGATCGTGACGGGCGGCTGCTGGCGGTGGATGCCGATGCTTCGGTCGATGCCGGGGCGTATTCGATCTATCCCTTTTCCGCCTGTCTGGAAGCAGCGCAGGTGGCCAGCATCCTGCCCGGTCCGTACCGCATGCAGGGCTATCGCTGCCATACCCGTTCGGTGGCGACGAACAAGGCCGGGATCGTCCCCTATCGCGGGGTTGCGCGCGCGGGCGTGTGTTACGCGATTGAAAGCCTCATGGACGATATTGCGGTGCAGGCCGGTCTTGAACCGTGGGAAGTCCGGCTGCGCAACCTCGTGCCTGCCGAACTCATGCCTTTTGATAACATCACCAACAAACATTTCGACAGCGGCGATTACCCCGAAGCCCTGCGCCGCGTGGTGAAGGCGATTGATGTGCCCGGCGTGCGTGCGCGTCAGGCGGCGATGCAGGGGCCGGTCAGGCTGGGGCTGGGGATTGCGATCTTCTGCGAACAGGGGGCGCATGGCACTTCGGTCTACCATGGCTGGGGCATTCCCATGGTGCCGGGTTTTGAACAGGCGGTCGCCCGCCTTACGCCCGATGGCGGGCTGGAACTGCGCGTGGGTATCCAGTCCCACGGGCAGGGGCTGGAAACCACGCTGGCGCAGGTCGGCGCCGAAGTGCTGGGCATTCCGATTGAGCGGATTCAGGTGGTGCATGGCGATACGGCGCTGACACCCTATTCAACCGGCACGTGGGGGTCGCGCTGCATGGTGATGGCCGGGGGCGCTGTTGCCACCGCCTGCCGCGAACTGGCCGAACGCATCGTGGCCATTGGCGCCAAACTGCTGCAGGTGCGTGCGGAAGATGCGCGGATAGTGGACGGCGCGGTCGTAAGCGGGGAGCGCACCGTAACCATAGCGGAGGTCGCGCGCACCTGGTACCTCCGCCCACAGGAACTGCCTGCCGATGTCTCTCCCGCCGGGCTGGAGGTGACGGGCGGCTACCGGACCCGGCGTGATACCGGCACGTTCAGCTACGCCGCCCATGCGGTTGTCGTGTCGGTCGATACCGAGATGGGGGATGTAAAGATCCTTGATTACGCGATCTGCGAGGATGGGGGCGTGCTGGTCAATCCCATGATCGTGGACGGTCAGGTCAATGGCGGTCTGGCGCAGGGTGTCGGCACCGCATTGTATGAGGAAATGCCCTTCGACGCGGCGGGGCAGCCGCTGGCCACCACGCTGGCCGATTACATGCTGCCCGGTGCTACGGAAGTGCCGCTGCTGCGCATCGATCATATGGTTACGCCTTCGCCCTATACTGAATTCGGGCAGAAAGGCATCGGGGAAGGTGGAGCGATCGGGCCACCAGCCGCCATTGCCAACGCGGTCAATGATGCCCTGCGCCCGCTGGGTGTGCGCATGGATCGCCTGCCGATCACGCCGCACCGGATCGTGTCCGCCCTGATGGCGCGCGAACAGGGAGTTGCCTCATGAAGCCTGTCGATTTTGCCTTCGATCAGCCCGCCACGCTGGCACAGGCCAGCACCATGCTGGCGACAGAAGGGGCGCGGGCCATGGGGGGCGGGCAGTCTCTGGGGCCGATGCTCAATTTCCGTGTGGCCCGTCCCGCGCGGATTGTGGCGCTGCATGGTCTGGTGGAATGTCAGGGGGTGGAGGATGCGGGTGATGCCCTGACCCTTGGCGCATCCACGCCCCATGCGGCAATCGAGGACGGGCGTACGCCCGACCTGCCCGGCGGGATACTGTCACGGATCGCGGCCAATATCGCCTATCGGGCGGTCCGCACGCGCGGCACGATGGGCGGCAGCCTGTGTCATGCCGATCCGGGCGCGGACTGGCTGTGCACGCTGGGCGCGCTGGGTGCGCTGGTGCTGACATGGACCCCGCGTGGCGGGCGCATGGTGCCGCTGTCGGGCTTTGTCACCGGTGCGTTCCGCACAGTGCTGCAACCCGGTGAAATCGTGCAGGCCATACGTATTCCCCGCCCCGGCGCGGATTTTGGCTGGGGATACGTCAAGGCGTGCCGCAAACCGGGCGAATTCGCGCATGCCATGTGCGCCGTGTTGCTGGACCCCGCGCATGGGGTAAGGCGCATGGTCATCGGGGCGACCGGTGGGCCGCCCGTCGTGCTGGAAGGGGATCGTGCCGATCCGGCCGCGGTCGAAGGCGCGCTGGAGGGGGTGGGACTTGGTCCCGTCGAACGCCGCATGCAGGCGGTGATCGCCGGGCGTGCAATGGAACAGGCCATGCAGGCACACAGGGGAACGCGCGCATGAGCACACTTACACTCACGCTTAATGGCAGGCCCTGTACGGGGGATGCGACGCCACGGACCAGTCTGGCTGATTTCCTGCGCGAGACCGAGCTGCTGACCGGTACGCATGTTGGCTGTGAACATGGCGTATGCGGTGCCTGTACCGTTGTGATGGATGGCCAGCCCGTGCGGGCCTGCATCACGCTGGCGCATTCATGCAGCGGGCGGGACGTGCGCAGTATCGAAGGATTGGCCACGGATGATGTGATGGCGCAACTGCGCGCCGCCTTCACCGCCGAACACGCGCTGCAATGTGGCTACTGTACACCGGGCATGCTGGTGACGGCGCGCGATATCGTCACGCGCCTGCCTGATGCGGATAGCGAACGCGTGCGGCTGGAACTGGCGGGCAACCTGTGCCGCTGCACGGGGTATGGTGGCATCGTGCGCGCGATCATGCGCGTGCTTGAGACGCGACGGGGCGTTCAGGCCGCTATCCCGCCCAGGCTGCCCGCCGCAACCTTTGCCCGCCGCAAGCGCGATGAGGGCGTCATCCCCATGACAGCCCCGATGGCGGAGGGGGCCACAGGTGGCAATACCCCCAACCGGATGCGGCAGGTCCTGCGCATCGGCGTGCCTGCCAGTGCGGTATGGGATGCGGTGCGTGACCCGGAACTGGTGGTCGGCTGCGTGCCGGGGGCACGCCTGCTATCGCGGGAAGGCAATCAGCTACGCGGGGAAATGACCGCAAGCCTTGGCCCGATTCAGGCCAGTTTTCAGGGGGAGGCGACGGTACGGTACGCAACGGATGCGATGCGCGGCGCACTGACGTGTCAGGGGCGCGATCAGGCCAGTGGCACACGGCTGTCGGGACAGGCGGATTTTACCGTTGTGCCGGATGGGAACGAGGCCAGCCGGGTGGAAATCGACATGCACTATGCCTTGCGCGGGCCGCTGGCGCAGCTTGGGCGTGGGCCGGTGGTACAGGTATTCGCCAATGAAATCGCCCGCACTGTCGGTCTGAACCTTCAGGCCCGCTTGCGCAATGAGGAAGCCCCTCCGCCGCCTGCACGACTGGGGGCGGGCCGGCTGCTGCTAACGATTATTTGGCGCGCCCTGCGGCGGCTGGTATCGTGGGGTCATGACACATGAACCTACCGTCGCCCGTGGCGATGCACCGGGCTGGATGGGCGACATGGCGCAGCTTGGCGCACGACCGGGATTCCTGATCCGTCGGCTGCACCAGATCCATGTCGCCCTGTTTGCCGAGGAATGCGGCGTGTTCGGCATAACCCCGGTGCAGTACAGCATCATGTGCGTGGCGCAGGCGCGACCGGGACTGGACCAGAGCGAACTGACACAGGAAGTTGGCGTGGATCGCGCCACACTGGCCAATGTGCTGGCCCGGCTGGAAAAACGCGCGCTGGTACGGCGCGAACGCACCACGCGCGACCGGCGGCTCAAGCGGGTTTACCTGACCGAAACCGGGGCGGCCCTGCTGGAAGAAATGGCCGAGCCCGCCCGCCGGGCGCATGCGCGCACCATTGCCGCGTTGACAGGGGGGGACAGGGATGCCTTCCTCGATGCGCTGACCCGGCTTGTGATCGCCGGCAACGAATATGGCCGTGCGCCCATGCGTATCGGCTGATTCCCCGCCCGTCCTGATGCCAGGGAGACCGCGCGTATGACTGTTGCCCTGACCCTGCCCGAAGGAAGCCGCGTCATTCACCGGGAGACCGTTGCGCCGAAAAAGCCGTGGTCGCGCGTGCTGGCTACGGGGCAGTTTCTGAGCATTGTCGATCTGTACGGCCAGCAGGCGGTGGATTTCCTGTGCTTTACGGCGCATGCGCCCCATGCGCGGCTGAATGTTCCCAATACCGTCAAGCTGAACCGCTCGCTTTACGTAACAAAGGGAACGGATCTGTATTCCGACCGGGCGGAGAAGATGTTTTCCGTTATCGAGGATACATGCGGTTTTCACGATACGCTGGCCGGGTGCTGCAGTTGCGAGATGGATCGCCTGCGCTATGGCGTGGAAAAAACCGAAAGCTGCCGCACCAATTTCATTTCCGAGCTGTCAAAATGGGGGCTGGGACCATCGGAAATCGTCTCCAACGTCAATTTCTTCATGCGGGTGAAATTCGCCTCCGACGGGGCGCTTGAAATTGCTGAAGGGATCTCCCGCCCCGGTGATTACGTGACCCTGCGTGCGCATATGCCGGTTCTGGCTGTCCTGTCCAACTGCCCGCAGCAGAACAACCCCTGTTCAGGCTTTGCGCCGACCCCGATCGAGGTCATCGTCAGCGAAGCCGTGTGACGTGATGGCCTTGTGGCGGATCATGCCTTTGCGCTGTATCGCGCGCCTGACAGGCGGCTGACCGCCAGCATGGTGATGATGTTCAGCCCCAGCGCAAGGCTGCCGATATTGATATCGCGTATCCAGGCGGGCAGGGCAGGGAACATCGTGGCCATGGTGGCATGGGTCAGGACAGTAATCATAACAACCGTAACCCCCACGCATATGCCCGCCCCGGCTCCCGCCGTATTGACGATGCGGCGCGCGGGCAGGCTGGCCACGAGTGACGGGAACAGTTGGGTGACAAAGCTGTAGCCCATGATCAGCAGCCCAACGATGCTGATGGAACTGTCCAGCGCGAACCAGACCGCAACCAATGTTACGACCGGCACCATCATGCGCGCCACGCGTCCCACCCGCGCACGGTCCCGGGGGACGAAAACCATGGCGTAGACATTGTTGGCCACCAGTGTAGCGGTGGCGATCAGCATCATCGAACCGGGCACGATTGCCGTAAGCAGTCCCGCCGCCCCGATCAGCCCGACAAACCATTGCGGAAAGGTCTGGATCGACAGGCGCAGCAGGGCCATGTCGATCTGGCCGCCTGTCAGACCGGGCACCTGCCCGATGGCGGCGAAGCCCACGATCATGGCAAGGATCATGACCAGCGTGTAAAGCGGCATCAGCACGGCATTGAGGCGAAAGCTGCGCGCCGCATGCGCCGACAGGGCGGAGCCGAACGTATGCGGCCACATATAGATGCCAAGCCCGGATATGATGATGGTCGAACAGTACCATGACGGGCTGAACCCGCTGGTGGACAGTGTCAGCAGGTCAGGCCGCATCTGTCCGATACGGTCGAACATCGCCCCCATGCCACCGTAATAGTGCCATGGCATGTACAGTCCCAGGAATGCGACAATTCCCAGTACCAGCACATCCTTGACCGTAGCGGTCCATGCTGATCCATGCATGCCGGACACCACGACATACACGCACATGACGCTCGCCCCGATCCACACGGAAAGCGAGGGTGAGAGCAGGCCATAGGACGTGGCCTGCACGATGATGCCCAGCCCCTTGAGCTGGAGTACAAGATAGGGGATCATGGAAACCAGACCCACCACTGCCACCAGCAGCGCCAGCGGTTTGCTGTCGTAACGGACACGAAAGAAATCGGCCTGCGTCAGCAGCCCGTGCCTGCGCCCGATTCGCCATACAGGTGGCAGAAGCCAGTAAGACAGCACGAAACCCAGTGCGGTGTAGGCAACCATGTACAGTGCCGCGACCCCATGCGCGTAGGCATAGCCCCCTCCCCCCAGAAAGGTGAAGGTCGTGAACACCTCGCCTGCCATCAGCACGAACATGAAAACCGGGCCGAAGCTGCGACCACCCACGCTCCACTGTTCAAGGTCCATGCGGATGCCGCGCCGTGCCATAAGGCCCAGCGCAAGCGCGCCCGCAATGGTGCCCATTATGATAAGCAGCGCCACGTTCATGGTGCGTCATCCCCATCGTGGCCGTGGTTGGCGGGATCAAGCAGGTAGATCACCCCCATGCTGACGGAACACATGCACACCGATACCACCGTCCAGAACACGAAGAAGGGCATGCCCAGCACCATGGGCCGGTAACGGTTGGCCAGCACGCTGCCCGCCATGATCATGACCAGAGGCACGGGTGCCACGACCATGCGGATGATCGTGTTCAGCCGGGTACGGCGCGTGGGGGTGTGTGGGGTCGTCGTGCCTGTCAATAGCGTGTTCCATGGTCAGGGTGCGTAAACAGAGCCGGGATTCCGTACGGTATCGTTACGAAAAAAACCATGTCTGTAAAGAATTTGCCTATACTGACTTCAGAAGGCCGTGACGTGCTTGCATTCATACCGTTCGCATGCTGACATTATCGCGTTAACGATATGTCCCTGCACGCCATAGGCCGCGTGATTATGCCCTGCCCCCTGTCTGTGAGAGCGTGAATGGCAAGCCCTACCCCATCCTATATCGAAAACGAAACCATCTATCCCATTCCACCCGATCGCAGGCATGGCACGGCGCGCTACCTTTTCACCTTATGGTTTGGCGCCAACGTCAAGATCCTGACAATCATCACCGGATCGCTGGCGACGACGGCGTTCCATCTTGATTTCCGTTCGGCGGCGATGGCGCTGATTGTCGGCAACCTGGTGGGCGCGGTGTTCATGGCGCTGCATGCGGCACAGGGTCCCCGTCTGGGCGTGCCGCAGATGGTCCAGACCCGTGGGCAGTTCGGTACCTATGGCGCGGTGCTGGTCACGGTCATCGTGATCCTGATGTATGCGGGCTATACCGCGTCCAACGTGACCATAGGGGGCCGGTCGGTTCATAGCCAGTTTCCCGTCGTGCCCCAGTCGGCTGCCATCCTGCTGATCGGTACGTCCAGCCTGCTGGTCGCCATATGCGGCTATGACATGATCCATCGCTGCGCGCGTTACCTGTCGATCCTGTCGGCTTTTACGCTGGTGTTGTGCTTTATCTGGATCATCGGTGTGCAGGGCCTGCCTGCCGATTTCATGTCCCGTGGCAGTTTTTCCGTCCATGACTTCCTTGGCGCAATGTCGGTCGCGGCCCTGTGGCAGCTTTCCTACGCGCCCTATGTTTCGGATTATTCGCGTTACCTGCCACGCGATACCGGCGCGGTGCCTGCATTCTGGGGCACGTATGGCGGCGTGGTGACGGGGGCGACATTCCCCATGCTGCTGGGCGCGCTGTTCGGTATCCTGGCCGATGGGGGGGATGTCATCGCAACCCTGTCGCACAGTCTGGGCGGGCTGAGCTGGTTCGCCGTGCTGGTGTTCTCGGTTACGGTGGCGTGCTGCGGGGCGCTGGATATCTACGGTGGCATGCTGGCCGCGATTACGGTGCTGCAGACCTTCCGCGCCGGATGGCGGCCCGGTGCGGGGGCGCGGGTGATCTTCTGCTTCGCGCTGTTTGCGTGCGGGACGGGGGTTGCGCTGAATGCGCAGGCCGACTTCCTTGAAAACTACATGAACTTCCTGTTTCTGCTGCTGTATGTTCTGGTGCCGTGGACGGCGATCAATCTGGTCGATTATTACCTGATCCACCGTGGCGAATATGATGTGGCATCCTTCTTTCGCCCTAATGGCGGTATTTACGGGCGATGGAACGGGACGGCCCTGTTCTGCTACGTGGCTGGCACACTGGTGCAGGTACCCTTCATTTCCTCGACGCTGTATACCGGCCCTGCCGCGCGTGCGCTGGGGGGAGCGGACCTGTCGTGGATGGTGGGGCTGATCGTGGTCTGCCCGCTTTATTACGTGATCTGCCGCCTGCGCGCGGGGCGCGTGGCCGCTGGCGTCCGGCAGGTATCATGAACACGCGCGGGACGGCGGACATTACGCCAGAGCACGCGCTGCGTGTCGATCTGGCTGCCGCTTACCGCACTGTCGCACTTGAAGGGGGCGATGACGGCGTGTTCAACCATTTCTCCGCCGCCGTGCCGGGGGCGGAGGGGGAATTCCTGCTCAAGCCCTTTGGCCCGCTGTTTGAGGAGGTGACGGCATCCGGCCTGATCCGGGTCGATCTTGCGGGGCGCATCGTCGCGGGGCAGGGGATGTGGGAGCCAACGGCCTTTCACATCCATGCGCGCATCCACGCCGGGGTGCCCCGGGCACGCTGTGTGATGCATACCCACATGCCCTATGCCACGGCGCTGACCAGCCTTGCGGATATGCGCATCCTGCCCATTACGCAAAGTGCGATGCGCTTTGTCGGGCGCGTGGGCTATCTGGAAGAATATGAAGGACTGGTTCTGGATGAGGACGCAGCCCTGCGGCTGGTCGCGGCCCATCGCGATCACGACGTGGTGCTGATGGCCAATCATGGGGTATCGGTCATCGGGCGGGATGTCGCCGCCTGTCTGTATGACCTGCATTATCTGGAAATCGCCGCGCGGGACCAGTATCTGGCCCGTACCATGGGCGCACCACTTCGCTCCGTGGCGCCTGATGTCGTGGCCCGCGCGGTCGGGCAGATGGTGACGGAACGTGAAACTTCGGCTGCCGTGCATCTGGCGGCGATGAAGCGGCGGCTGGACCGCCTGTTGCCCGGATACGCGGCGTAGGTCATTTCAGCGCGCCGTTATCGGGGCGACCGGAAACCCTTTTTTCATATCTGTATGAGACGAGAGGATGGGCGCAAACGATCGCCCACAATCCACGTAACCTCTGGCGGATGGGAACAGGGCAGATGGGAAATATCGGGAATGCCTATTTTGACACCGACAATACGGTTACGGAAAGTGGGTCCTATACGCTTGCCCCCACCTCCGTACTCGGTGTTCTGGGCTCTGCCAGCATGGATGTTGAATCCGGTGATGGCAGCCCGGTTTCGGCAAATGTTTCCCTTGATGGGCTGCTCGATACGCCCATAACGGCGCTGAGTACCTACACGGTAACCGCAGGGGACAATACATCCGTTACGGTCACGGCCGGGACGGTGGCGCTGGGCACCAGCGTGATCGTGGATGCGGACGGGGGTGATGTCAGTCTCGCCGGTGGGTTGCTGACCGCGCTGTCGGGTGTGACCATCAACATATCCAATGGCGGCACATTTGATGGTAACGGCGTGATCTCGGCCGCCAGTGGCCTGACCCTCAATTTTCAGGGGGGCGGCGGAACGCTCAATCTTGCCGGGTCCAGTGGCGGTCTCGCCCTGCTTGATGGCGCCAGTATCAATGGGTTCGGCACGGGCGACCGCATCATTGTGGAAAGCGATGGCGCGCCAGCCACCATAACCAGTGTCGATTATGACAGCTTTCTGGGCACGTCGACCGTAACATTTTCCAATGGTGATACCCTGGACCTGAACGGGCAGTATCAGGATACCGATCCGGGGACGGATAATTATCTTGGTACCGTGGCCGATACGGATGGCGCAGGCACGGTGCTGGTCTGTTTCCTGTCCGGTTCAATGGTGCGTACGGCACAGGGCGATGTAGCCATAGAAGAAATCCGCGTGGGTGATGAAATTCTGGTCCATCATGAGGGACGGCAGGTGTTCCGTCCCGTCATATGGACGGGAACCGCCACGGCCAGCGTGAAACCCGGCCCCTATCCCGATGAGGCGGGGTATCCGGTACGCATCGTAAAAGATGCCATCGCCAGCGGTGTTCCCTACAGGGATATGCTTGTCACGCCCGAACACTGCCTGTTCTTTGATGGCCGCTTCCTGCCGGTGCGCATGCTGGTCAATAACCGCAGCATTTATTACGACCGCACCATATCAACCTATACCTATTATCATATTGAAACGGCAAGCCATTCCATCATTACGGTGGATGGCATGCTGACGGAAAGCTATCTGGATACAGGAAACCGGCATGGCTTCAGGCAGACGGGACCGGTTGTCCGGTTTCCGGGGCAGGAAAAGACATGGGCGCGGGACAGTGCGGCACCACTGGATGTGTCGCAGGATTTCGTCAGGCCGCTTTTTGACATGATCGACGCCCGTGCATGCGCCAGTGACATCCCTGCACGCCATGATGTGCTGGAAACCACGGCGGATGCTGATCTGCATCTGGTAACGGATAGCGGTGCGGTCATCCGTGCGATGCGTGAAGCCAAGGGTTTCACCTTTTTCATGATTCCGCCTGGCGTGCAGGAAATTCGGATCATGTCGCGCACCAGCCGACCGTGCGACACAATGGGGCCTTATGTCGATGACCGTCGGCATCTTGGTGTCCTGATCCGTGACATCAGACTGTTTGAGGGCAATGCAGCGCGCGCCCTTACCGCACATCTGGGTCTGGACGCCCCGAATGGATGGCACGATAGCGGCAGCGCGGACCGCCGCTGGACGGACGGGAAGGCGGTTGTGGAACTGGGCAGGCGGCAGCATGCGCTGAAGGCGCTGCTGTGTATCGAAATACTGGCCGCCGGTCCCTATCATATTGCGGAGACCACGCATGAAGGAAATGGCCTGACACGCCTGATCGCCTAACAGGGGTATCCCTGTTCCGCTTCGCGGGAACAGGGCCGCGGCACGGTAATGATCATTCCGCTACACAAACGGTGCATGGTATTCCGAACGTTCATGTGGGTCTGAAGTAAATTCCATTGCGGGTGTCCCGTTTCCATCTGAATACTCCATTCAGATATTACGAGGACGCAGCATGTCCCTGCACGCAGACAGACCAATGCGGACCCATGAGGGCCTGCCGCTTCTGGGCAACTTCATCAATGGCCAGTTCGAATATACGGACCGGCTGTTCCACGACATAAGCCCCGTCGATGGCACGACCATCGCCTATGTGAACGAGGCCGATGCGCAGCAGGTGGACCGCGCCGTGCAGGCCGCACGGCAGGCGCTGGAAACCGGGCCGTGGGGCCGCAGCACGGTAACACAGCGTGTAGCCGCCCTGCGCGCGGTGGCCAGTGGCATCGAAGCGCGATTTGAGGAATTTGTCGCCGCCGAGATAGCCGATACCGGCAAGGACACGCATCACACCCGCACCATCGACGTGCCGCGCGGGATCGCCAATTTCCGCTTTTTTGCCGACCTGATCGCCACAATGGGCAGCGAAAGCTACCATACCGATACAGCCGATGGCGCGGGCGCGCTCAATTACGTGCGTCGTCGTCCGGTGGGTGTGGTTGGTGTGATCGCGCCATGGAACCTGCCGCTGCTGCTGCTGTCATGGAAACTGGCGCCTGCACTGGCATGCGGTAATGCGGTTGTGGCCAAACCATCGGAAGAAACACCCTATACCGCTACATTACTGGCGCAGGTCATGGATGACGCGGGCATACCGGCGGGGGTTTTTAACCTGGTGCATGGTTTCGGCGCGGATTCCGCAGGCGCCTTCATAACACGCCACCCCGGTATCGACGCCATTACCTTTACGGGTGAAAGCTCCACCGGCACCACCATCATGCAGGCGGCGGCACCCGGTGTTAAGCCGGTATCCTTTGAACTGGGCGGCAAGAACGCAGCCATCGTCTTTTCTGATGCGGATGTGGAGGAAGCCGCGGACGGTGTCGCCCGTTCCGCGTTCTCCAATTGCGGGCAGGTCTGTCTGGCGACGGAACGGGTTTATGTGGCGCGCCCCCTTTTCGACCGTTTCGTGCAGGCATTGCGGGTGCGGGCCGAAGCCCTGTCCCCCGCGCGGGCAGACAGCGGCGCGGGGATCGGCCCGCTGATTTCCCATGCGCACCGCAGGAAGGTTCTGGGGTATTACGCCCGTGCCGTAAGTGACGGGGCCTGTGTGGTGACCGGTGGCGACATGCCGTGGTTTGGTGATGAGCGTGATGGCGGGGCCTTTATAGAACCCACCATCTGGACCGGCCTGCCCGATGATGCCGCCTGCGTGCGGGAGGAGATTTTCGGCCCTGTCTGCCACGTCGCCCCCTTCGATACGGAGGCGGAGGTGCTGCAGCGCGTCAACAACTCCCCCTACGGTCTGGCCGCAGCCGTATGGACCAATGACCTGCGCCGCGCGCACCGTGTGGCGGCCCGGATCGATGTGGGGATCGTCTGGGTGAATACATGGTTCCTGCGTGACCTGCGCACGCCGTTCGGTGGCGTGAAACTGTCCGGTATCGGACGGGAAGGGGGCATGCGCTCGCTGGATTTCTATTCCGAAACCACAAATATCTGCATCAGGATGTGACACCCATGAATATGCCAGTCCTGACCGGGACGGCGGAACGTGCGTTCCGTCAACTCCAGACCGCTGCGCGTACCGGCGTGGCCTGCGCGCCCGTGCGTGACCTGATCGGCGGGGCTGCTGCCGTCGATACCGCCTATGCCGTGCAGAGTGCGCTGGTCGCGGCCCGTGTGGCGGCGGGGGCACGTATCGTCGGGCGCAAGATCGGCCTGACCGCCCCGGTCGTACAGCAGCAGTTCGGTATCGACCAGCCCGATTACGGTGTCCTGACCGCCGATATGGAAGTGGCACCCGACGGGATCATTCCCGTGGGTACAACCCTGCAGCCCCGGTGCGAGGCCGAAATCGCCTTCGTCCTGTCGCGTGACCTGCCCCATGTCGATCCCGGCATGGCGGAGGTCATTTCCGCCGTGGACTACCTTCTGCCCGCCATCGAGATCGTGGATAGCCGCATCGCCGGATGGGATATCACCGTGGCCGATACCATTGCCGATAACGCGTCATCCGGCCTGTTCATACTGGGGCAGGACCGACGGTCCCTGCGTGATGTGGACCTGTATGCCTGCGGCATGGTGATGGAATGTCGCGGGGGCGAGGTCTCGACCGGCGCGGGGGCGGCGTGCATGGGGTCCCCGCTTAACGCACTGCGCTGGCTGGCGGCTGAAATGGCCCGGCTCGGCATGCCGCTGCGTGCGGGGGAAGTGGTGCTGTCGGGTGCGCTGGGGCCGATGGTCGCAGCCCGGCCCGGCGACAGTTTTGACGTGCGCATCAATGGTCTGGGCGCAGTCAGCGTCCGCTTTGCGCCAAAGGGGGAACACCATGGCGATTGACGCCACCACCATACGCGCCGTGGCGCGGCGGCTGGATGATGCAGCGCGGCAGGGTCAGGCGATCGAACAGGTAACGGTGCAGATGCCGGAACTGGATCTGGACGATGCCTATGCCATACAGGCGCAGCTTGCTGCCTTGCGCATTGCGCGCGGCGAGCGGATCGCTGGCGTCAAGATGGGCTTCACCAGTCGCGCCAAGATGCGGCAGATGGGCGTGTCCGACCTGATATGGGGGCGGCTGGGGGCCGGTATGGAACTGCCCGATGGCGCGGTATTCGACATGTCCACGGCCATTCATCCCCGTGTGGAAACCGAACTGGCCTTTATCCTGCGCCGCCCGTTATGTGGTCCCGTCAGCACGACGGAAGCGCGTAACGCGATCGAGGCGGTCCTGCCTGCGCTGGAAATCATTGACAGCCGCTATCGGGATTTCCGCTTCAATGTTGTGGACGTGGTGGCGGATAATGCGTCCGCCCGTGGGTTCGTGCTGGGTGAGCCTGCATCGGCGCGGATGGATTTTTCCAACCTTGGCATGGTCCTGCATCTGGACGGGCAGGTGGTGCAGACCGGATCGTCCGCCGCCATTCTTGGCCATCCGCTGCGCGGGCTGATGGAAGCCGCGCGACTGGCGGGCGAACGTGGCGCGCGGCTTGAAGCGGGCGAGATCGTGCTGGCGGGTGCGGCGACGGCAGCGGTGGCGCTAAGGCCGGGCTGCCATGTCTCGGCCACGGTGCAGTCGCTGGGGCGTCTTGGCTTCACAACAACGGGAGAACGGTCATGACGGAAGGTGTGGTCGCGGGGCGCGCGGTGCCGCGCGGGCGTTTTCCCCATCTGCGGCGGGCAGGGGATTTCCTGTTCGTATCGGGTACCAGTTCCCGCCGCCCCGATAACAGTTTTGAGGGCGTGCGCGTGGATGCAATGGGCACGACCGATCTGGACATCCGCGCGCAGACCCGCGCGGTGATCGAAAATATCGACGCGATCCTGCGCTCGGTAGGGGCCAGTCTGGCCGATTGCGTGGATGTCACCACCTTTCTGGTCAATATGAACGATTTTGGCGGCTATAACGCGGTGTATGGCGAATATTTCGGCTTTGACGGGCCGACACGCACCACGGTGGCCGTTCACCAGTTGCCCCATCCGCATCTGCTGATCGAGATGAAGGTAACCGCCTTTTATCCGCAACCCGGTCCGGCGTGAGGGATTTCACATGACACGGCTTTCGGCATTCAGTTTCCGTAAATGGGTCGATGACAACCGCCACCTGCTGAAGCCGCCGGTCGGCAACCAGCAGATATGGACCGACACCGGACTGATGGTGACGGTGGTGGGTGGTCCGAACCAGCGGACGGACTTCCATGATGATCCGGTGGATGAGTTCTTCTACCAACTTGAGGGTGACATGGTGCTCAAGGTGGTGGATCGCGGCCAGCATTACGATGTCCCGATCCGCGAAGGGGAGATTTTCCTGCTGCCGCCGCATGTGCGTCATTCGCCCCAGCGTCCCATGCCGGGATCGGTCGGCCTGGTGATCGAAAACGCCCGTCCCCCAGGCGAGATGGACGGGTTCGAGTGGTACTGCTTTGAATGCGGCGCGCTGGTTCACAGGGTGGAGGTGCGGCTGCACAGCCTCGTGACCGATATTCCCCCGCTTTATGATGCGTTCTACGCCAGCACCGAACAGCGCACCTGTCCGCAATGCGGCGCGCTGCATCCGGGCAGGACAGCACCCGATGGCTGGGTCAGGCTGCCATGATCATTGACCTTCATTCCCACTTCCTCCCTGCCGCATGGCCGGACCTGCAGGCGCGTTTCGGCACGCCCGACTGGCCATGGATGCGTCATGTCGATGATGAACATGCGATGCTCATGCTGGGCACGCGCGATTTCCGCCCGGTCTACGATGCGTGCTGGAACGCGCAGCGGCGCGTGGCGGAAATGGATCGGGACGGTATCGACATTCAGGTCATTTCCGCCACACCCATCCTGTTCGCCTATGGTCGGCCAGCGGCGCAGGCCGAATACTGTGCGCGGATATTCAATGACGCGGCGCTGGAAATCTGTTCCCACGCTCCCACGCGGCTGCGTGCGCTGGCGCAGGTGCCGTTGCAGGATACCGACATGGCCTGCCGGGAAGCATCGCGCGCCATGGCCAGCGGGCATGTCGGGGTGCAGATCGGCAACCATGTGGGTGACCGTGGTCTGGATGACGCGGGCATCATGACCTTCCTGCATCACTGCGCGCAGGAAGACATTCCCCTGCTGATCCATCCATGGGACATGATGACCAATGCGCGGATGGGGCCGTACATGCTGCCATGGCTGGTGTCCATGCCAGCGGAAACGCAGCTTTCCATCCTTTCCCTTATCCTGTCGGGTGCGTTCGAGCGTCTGCCGCGTAATCTGCGGCTGTGTTTCGCCCATGGCGGGGGCAGTTTTCCCTACCTGCTGGGGCGTGTTGATAATGCGTGGCGCAACCGGGACATCGTGCGCGTCGACTGTCCCAACCTGCCATCGAGTTATGTGGACCGTTTCCATGTCGATTCCGCTGTGTTCGACCCCGACGCGCTGGAACTTCTGGTTCGCGTGATGGGGGATGAGCGGATCATGCTGGGATCGGACTATCCCTTTCCGCTGGGGGAAAGCCCGGTTGGCGGCCTTGTGCGGTCTGCCACGTTCCTCGGTGCGGATGCACGTGCGCGGATACTGGGGGGCAATGCGGCGGCGTTTCTGGGCCTGTCCCGCAACGTGTGAACAGGGCCGGGGGCATTTACGCCATGGGGCCGGGGAAATCCGTTCCTTCGTCCAGCAGCGGGCAGGTGGGCACGTCGTCCACCGCGCGGCGCAGTGCGGCGATCATGTACCGGGCGGCAGCGGTGCGGCTGCTGTTCAGTCCGGTGGTGATGCCTATGGGGCTTATGGTTGCACGCAGCAGGATGGGCAGCAGCACCATCCGGCCCGCCTGCGTTTCGATCTGGGCGCTCTGCCACGGCATGACGGCCACATAATCATCCGCCGCCAGCAGGCCGCGATTGGTCAGCAGGGATACGGATTCCACCGCGCCGCGCGGCGGCGGCACGCCTTCGTCGTGAAATGCCTGATCCACCTGCTGGCGCAGTACCGTTCCCGGCGGGGGCAGTATCCAGTCCGCCATCGCCAGATCCGCAAGGTGGAGCGCCCCGCGTCGCGTCAGGGGATGTTCAGGACGGGTGACGATGCAGGCGACATCATGCAGCAGGATTTCATCGGCCAGATGGTCATGTTCGCGCGTATCGGGAATGCGGCCTGCGATCAGGTCGATTTCACCACGCAGCATGGCGGGTACCAGTACGTCATTCGTCCCCTCGATGACGGAAACCGTCAGGCCCGGTCGTTCCCGGCGCAGCAGGGCGATTGCACGGGGCAGCAGCACGGCCGATGCGGATTGCAACGTGCCCACCATCACACGGCCACCCGTGGGATCGGGGCTGGTCACGTCCGCGGCGGCCTGTATGAACATGTCCATCATCACGCGCGCATGCGCCAGCAGGACCTGACCCTGTGCGGTGGGGGTGGTGCCCGAACTGGTGCGCGCGAACAGGCGGGTGCCGAACAGCATCTCCGTTTCCTGCAATGCTTTCGTCACCGCCGACTGGGTCATGTTCAACTGGCGCGCCGCTGCCGCAAGCGATCCGGTCCCGGCTATGGCCATGACCATGCGCAGGTGGCGAAAGCCCAGACGGGCAATAAGATGATCCGACAGGACGTTCCCCTTCCGCATGGCCGCGACACGGTATGTTTCGATAATGGGTCGTAACATTTTTCTGCTGCAACGGGTAAGTCATCCCCTTGCGTGGCAGATACGCCGTGATGCGTCAGGCCGGGTCCAGCGGTGCATCCTTATCCATGCGCAAGGCGGGGCGCGGCCCTGTCGTATACGTATTCATTATACCTTTGACGAAACGAATGCCGTATGGGAGGCGTGTTGTGACGCACGCGGATGCGGAATCGCGCCCGGTCGTGCCGCCGCCCAGAAAAACATTCCTGTCCATCGTCGCGCATCGTGCGCGTAACCGGAGCCCGTAGTGACCGCATCCGCGTCCAGCCCGCCGCTTGGCGGGGTCAGCAGGACCACTGGTATTTCATCGGTGGCCTACGTCCATCTTCTGATGATCTATGTGATATGGGGCAGCACCTATCTTATGGTGAAAATATGCCTCCACGGGGTCGGGCATATCCTGCCGCTGCATATCCAGTTCGGGCGCGAAGGGTGTGGCGCGCTGATTCTGGCGTCACTGGCCCTGTACCGGCACGGCCTGCCCCAGCGCCTGCGCTGGCCCGATCTGGTGCGTTGTATCGGCACCGGCATGCTCATGTGGGCAGGTGGCAATACGCTGGCGACATCCTGCGCGCCCTATGCCAGTTCTGGCTTTATCGTCATGTCGATGGGGTCGATCCCGTTATGGTGCGCGCTGTTCGACTGCGTGGTGTCACGGACCCGTCCATCCATGCGGGTGGTGGGTGCGCTTCTGGCCGGACTGGGGGGGCTGTTCATGGTGGTCTGGCCCGTCATTTCCGGGCATGGCGGCATTTCAGGGCCACATCCGGTGCTGGTGGTTATGGTATTGCAGCTTTCAGCCATGACGTGGTCGCTGGGTACGGTGTTGCAGCGTCCCCTCGCCGGGCGGCTGGCGCCGGAATGGACGGCGGCGATCCAGATGGCCTGCGCATCATGCCTGCTGGCTTTTGTCCTGTGGGTGCGGGGCGCGCCACTGCCGGATTATCCTGCGCCCGCGCAGATCGGCGCATTCGTCTATCTGGTCATTTTCGGCGGTGTGGTCGCGCCTGCATCCTATGTGGTGGTCCTGCGCACGTTTTCGCCGGAAATTGCGTCTACCTTCGCCTATGTCAACCCGGTGGTGGGGTTGCTGCTGGGGTGGGCCGTTCTGGGTGAACAGCCCGCGCTGCTGTCCATTGCCGGGATTGTGGTGGTGCTTGGCAGCGTTGCGCTGATCATGCGACGGTCGTGAAGGGCGCGCACGATGGTGCCGTTATTGCGCACCGTCGTGCTGGCCACCATCCACAGCAAGGATAATGTCTGCATGCCATCGTCCCGCCCGACCGTAGTCCATGATGTTTCGGTTCCGTTTCAACTTGGGCTGGGCGAGCGTATGAGCTACGCCTGTGGTGATCTGGCCGGTAACGCCATGTTCGGCATTACGGGGTCCTACCTGCTGTATTTCTATGTGAATGTCTGTGGCCTTGCCGCGGGTCAGGTTGCGATCCTGATGCTTGCCGCGCGTGTGGTCGACAGCGTGGCCGATCCGTGCATCGGTTACATGATCGACCGGCGCAGGCTGTTCCGTGGCCGTGTCGGCCCCTACATGAAATGGTTTTCGCTGCCATTGGGGCTGGCGCTGCTGCTGTGCTTTATCCGCCTGCCAGTGGGCGCGGGCGGGCGGCTGGCATGGGCGTACGGAACCTACCTGTTGATGGGCATCATGTTTTCGATGGTGAATGTGCCTTACGGCGTGTTGCCCAATGTCATGACGCGCAATGGTCGTGACCGACTTTCCCTGGCCATGTTCCGTATGATGGGGGCGACGGGCGGCACCTTTTTCATGGGGGCGGTCACGCTGCCGCTTGTCCACTGGCTGGGTGGCGGGAATGAACGCATCGGCTATCCGGCGGCGATGGCGGTGATCGGGCTGCTGGGTGGGCTGGTGCTGATGGTGCCTGCCTTTACATGCACGGAACGCTATGTCCTGCAGCCTGCCCATAACCCGCTGCGTGTCATGCTGGCATCCCTGCTGCGCAATCGGGCATGGGTAGTGGTAACGGTCGTGCTCAGCCTGTTTTACATCAACCTTACGGCGTTTTACGGTCTGTCGCTTTATTACGCCACGGCGGTTCTTGGTGGGCCCGCGACGTTTGGCGGGTTGCTGATTTCGGTCATGGGGATTGGCAAGGTGCTGGGTGTGACCTGTTCGGGCTGGCTGGTGCGCCGGATCGGGCAGCGCGCGACGGTGGCGGTGCCCTATGTGCTGTCGGCGCTGTGTCTGGTGATGTTTGTATGCGCGCCCAATCGACCGGTGCTGCTGGGCACAGTTTTCGGTCTTGCCTGTTTTTTTGAAGGTATGACGCTGCCGGTATTTTACGCGATGATTGCGGATGCAATCGATCTTGGCGCAGTGCTGACGGGGGTGCGGGCGGCTGGGCTGGCCTATTCCATAAACAGTTTCATGGGCAAGGTCGCGTGGGCTGCTGGCGGTGCGCTGTCGGCGGCCATGCTGGGCTGGGGTGGTTATGTCTCCGGTCTGGCGGTGCAGTCCCCGCAGGCGCGGGCGTTCATCTGCATGGGGTTTGTCGGCGTCCCCATTTTCATTGCCTGCGTGTCGGCTGTTCTGGTGTGGTTCTATCCATCCGAGGATGAGGTCATGGCGATCAGGCTGCGTGCGCATGCCGGCGCATGACCGGGGACGCCGGGCGCCCTTGACGATGGCCCGGCACTCCGATCTTGTTCTGTTTTCGAACTGAAATCCGCTCCATACGCAACCCGTGATGAAGGATAGGTGCGACAGGATGATTGTCGATCCAACAATACCCGTGCAAAGGGCATGGAACACATGGTCCGACCGCCCTGCGGAACTGACCTACCTGCCGCTGGGCGTAAAGCTTACCCCGATCCTGTATTCCACCAGCCAGCGTAGGGCGACACTCCTGCCGCCCGGTGCGGATATCGTGTTCGGGCGGCATGCGGCGGATGGCGCACGGATCGAATTTGAAACGCGCCACGCGGGCACGCATCTGGATTTCCGTTATGACCGGGCTGATCCGTACGCGGTGCGGGGGGAGTGGAATGGCCGCGTGCCGGGGGAATGGGGATTACGTTATTGGGTGACGTTATGCCTGTCGGGTGCGAAGGGGGAGGAAGTTGTCTATCGGGATGGGGCGGCCGTCATCCGTGTGGGCACCCGCCATGTCGCCCTTGTAACGCGTGAGGAGGCGGTGCAGGTCACGGCGCATGATACGGTGGAAGCCGTGGCGGCGGATTACGATACGAACGGCTATTTCCACACCGCCACGCGCGGTACGTGCGGACGTGTTATTGCACTGCGTTTCAATCTGGAAATGATGCGCAGCAATGCGTTTGCCGCAGCCGTGGCCGACTGCCCCGATCTTGCCATACGCAACGCCCGTGCTGCGCTGGCTGCGCCAGCAGGGGATGCGTGCCTGCCGGTCCAGACAGGCAGGCACGCAGGCGCGCTGGATGCGGTGCGTGACGTGATGGCATGGAACACGGTTTATGACGGGATCAATCACCGACCCTATACTTCTGTCAGCCGGATATGGAATCTGGGAAAATTCGCGGTCTGGTTCAACGATCAGACCTATGCTGCGCTGATGACGGGCCTGTTCGATACGGGTATTGCGCGCGAAAACATGGCCGTGGCGATGGCCAGCGCCACCCCGCAGGGCAATTTCGCATGCATCGTCACGTCCAACGATGCATGGGTTGACCGGACACAGGCCCCGAACGGGGCCTTCATGGCATGGATGATGTATCTGCGCACGCGCGATCGTTCGTTGCTGGAACTGGTCTATGGCCCGCTGGTGCGAAACCAGCGATGGTGGCGTACCCATCGCGACCCCGATGGGCGGGGGCTGGTATCGTGCGGAACCTCTGCCGTGGGGGAAGGGCTGTACAAGGGCACCCATTTTGGCGCGCGCAACGAAACGGGCATGGATAATTCCCCTACCCATGATGAAGCGGTGTATGATCCGCACACACGTACGCTGTCGCTTCTGGATGTCGGGCTGAACTGCACGCTGGCGCTGGATGCGGAAATGCTGGTGCTGATCGCGGCTGAACTGGGTCATGATACGGAAGCAGCCGAATTCGCCGCCCTTGCAGCCTCAGGCCGCGCGTTGATCCGTGATGAATTATGGGATGAGACGCGTGGCATTTTCGCCAACCGTCAGCGCGATGGTGGTTTTGTCCGTAGTCTGGGACCGACCAGTTTCTATCCGCTGATCTGCGGTGCGGCGACCCCGGAACAGGCGCACAGCCTGCTGCGGCATCTGGAAGATCCGGCGACGTTCGGCGGTGAATACGTGCTGCCCAATGTCACGCGCGATGATCCTGCTTTTGCCGATAACGTATATTGGCGAGGGCGTATCTGGCCGAACGTGAATTATTTCGTCTGGCATGGCCTGCGTCGTTACGGTTTTGATGAACAGGCATCCCGCCTTGCGGCGCAGAGCATGGCGCTGTTCAACCAGTCATGGACCACGCGGCGCATATCGGGCGAGAATTACAGCGCCATTGACGGGGAGGCATCGGACCAGCCCGATACCGACCTGTTCCTGTCGTGGGGTGCGATGCTGCCCATGCTTGGTGTGGCAGAGGTCATGGATTTTAACCCGTGGACCGGTTGGGAAATCACTATTACGGGTCAGGATACCGTGCTGGGGCCGGTGCAGTCCCCGCTGGGTGCGCTTACACTGATGGTGCGTGACGGTGTGATGCGCCTCATGCGTGGTGCGCGCGTTCTGCTGTGTTGCGATATGGTGGGACGCATGACGGATATCGTGCTGGATAAGGGGATGTTTTCCTGCCGCCTTGCGCCTGCGCGATCGGGACGGATTATTCTGGGCCTGCCGTTTGTTTTACCTGAAAAGATGATCGCCGCGCAGGTAAATGGACATGGCGTCGCCATAACGGGCGATACGGCAACAGGCAGCCTGATCGCACTGGATGATATCGGCGCGGGGGCAACAGTATCGGTGCATTATACCCCGACCATCGCCGCGGCGATGGCGCCGGGTGCATGATGTCCGGTCTGTTTTCGGCGTAATAAGGCAGCGCTCTTCAACACCGGATATAACAGGGCGGGGGTGTTGCCTGTAGGACAGTCTGTACGCAGCAGCACGGTCCGCTACGCTGCCCCCGGTGCATGCGGGCGGGTAAGGATCGGTTCGTAAGATCGGCCGCAGGTATGGCCTCACGCCATCCCCTTGCCAAGGCAGGGAAACCGACCCATGGTGAGGTTTGAGCGTATGGTCGTGTCTGGTGCGCCTGCATGTGTCCGGACCAGTAGGGAACGTATATGATACCGCCGGTGCGTTATACCCTTCGGCAACTGCGCTATTTTGTCGCCACCGCCAATACCGGCTCCATCGCGGCGGCGGCGCGACAGATTCATATTTCCCAACCTTCCATCTCGGCCGCTATCGCCAGTCTTGAGGCCAGCTTCGGCATACAGCTTTTTTTGCGTAACCATGCCAGCGGCCTGTCCCTGACACCGGAAGGGGAGGCGTTCCTTCAGAAAGCCTGTTCCTTCCTGCAGCAGGCGCATGACCTTGAAGCCGCCATGTCCGGCCTGTCCGGCAAGGTGACGGGCGAAGTCCATATTGGCTGCATGTCCACGCTTTACCCGTTTGTCGGTCCATTGCTGCATAGGGTGTTCCAGACCCGTTACCCGCAGGCGCATCTGCGCATCATGACGGGGCACCACCGGGATCTGACGGAAAAGCTGCGGCGCGGCGATATATGCGCGATGATATGCTACGACCTGCAACTTGATCCCGATGTCGATTTCCATCCCTGCGCTGCCTTGCCGCCCTTCGTTTTGGTGGGGGAGACGCATCCGCTGCGGTTGCGGGAAACGGTGGCGTTGCGGGAAGTCATGGACCAGAAGTTCATTCTGCTGAACCTGCCGGTATCACGGGATTATTTCGTCTCGATTTTTGCGCGCAGCCATATCGAACTGAGCAATTTTGAATGTGTTGACTGCATGGACACGGTCAGAAGTCTGGTGGCCCATGGGCATGGGTTCAGCCTGCTGAATGTCAGGCCGCGCAACAGGGCCTCTCTCGACGGGTCGCCCCTTTATTATCTGCGCCTTTCCGATGATGTTCCGGTGTTGCGGTACGGACTGGCGTCAATTGATAATGGCTGGAACAATCCCCGCCTGACCCTGCTGCGCGAAATCTGCGATACCTACCTTGTCGGCAATGAAATGCCCGGCACCGAACCGTAACGGGGCCATGCGGATGGACTTCTCCCGCATGGTCCGTTCAGGGATTATGCCATTTCCGTCGTTATGGCCTGAAAGCGGGCGGTTTCCATGTCGCACGCATAGGCATCGACCATGGGGTAGGGGCTGGATGCCAGTTCGTTGACCGCATGGATGATGAAATCTGCTTTGTGGTCATCGGTCAGGGCGCAGAAATTCAGGCGCGTCCAGCCGGGTTTGCGTATTTCGCTTCCGTTCAGGATGTTCTGACGCAGTTCTTCCGACATGAGCTGGTCGATGCCCAGCAGATCATGCGCGTATGGACCCGCGCAGGCGCATCCGCCACGGGCCTGAATGCCGTACAGATCCGACAGCATGCGGGTGAACAGTTGCTGATGGATCAGGCCACCCTGACGGGTATCGTGAACCTGTATTGAAAAGATCGGCAGGCAGCGGCTGGCGGCAGGGTTGCCCAGTATGGTGATATGCGGATTGTGCTGCCACGCCTGCAGGGCGCGTTTGTGCAGTGTTGCATGTCGCGTATCAAGCCAGTCCTGTCCCATCGCTTCCTTGACAAGAAAGGCCAGCCCGGCGCGGACATCGCCGATGACGTTGGGCGTGCCGGCTTCTTCCCGACTGGTCAGGCTTTCGGCATAATCATGTCCCCAGGGGGAGACAAACCTTACGGTTCCTCCACCGGGAAAAACCGGCCGCGTACGCCTGACTGTGGCATCACGCACGATCATGATGCCCGATGCCGCAGGCCCACCCACGAATTTATGGGGTGAAATTACCACGGCATCCTTCTCACAGGCGGTACCGGCCTTCATGTCGATGGGAAGATACGGGCCGCCGCCTGCGTAATCCCACACGGACAGGGCGCCATGTGCCTTGAGCATCCTTGTGACTGCATCGACATCCGTGATGATCCCGGTCACGTTTGATGCCGCCGAAAAGGCGCCGATCCGCAAGGCGTCGGGATCTGTCGCTGCAAGCGCCCGTTCGAGATGGTCCAGATCGGGACCACCCTCCGGCGCTTCGTCAATCACCATGATATCCGCACCACTTTCCCGCCATGGCAGGATGTTGGAATGGTGTTCATACGGCCCGAGAAAGACGACCGGACGTGGTCCCGTCCCCACGGCATCGGATACCCCGATCAGGTGAACCAGCCGGTTCAGTCCCGCAGTTGCCCCCGAACCGCAGAACACGGTGGAAAACCCGGTTTCCGCCCCACATATCCGTGCAATATGCGCCCGTGCCGCCTGACGCATGCGGGTCATGTAGCGCCCACAGAACGAGGCCTCGGTATGGGAATTCGCGTAATAGGGCAGCACGCGATGGGTTACGAAATCCTCGACCTGTCGCAACGCACGGCCTGATGCCACGTAATCGGCATAGACAAGGGGTTTTGTGCCAAACGGCCCCGGAACGGGTGCGCCTTCACCAATCAGGCCCGCGCGCAACCCCTCCACCCCAGCGGCCTGCAGACCGACCATGAATTCCGATATCGACATGTCATCCACTTGCATCGCATAACCCACCGCCTTCATTGCGGGATGATGTTAATGGGGTTCCGTAGGGATTTTTTCCCTATTTCATGGTTGTTTTTTGCTGAATGTGTGGTCATACGATCGTTTATGAGCAGAAAACCTGATGAATTTGATCGCTCCATCCTACGGGCCCTGCAAAAAAACGCGGGCCTGTCGCAGCGCGAACTGGCGGACATTGTTGGCCTGTCCCAGAATGCGTGCTGGCGGCGGCTGAATGCGTTGCGGGCAAGCGGTTTGGTTGGCAACCAGACGCTACGGCTTGATCCGGCAAGGCTGGGGCTTGGCCTGACCGTTTTTGTCATGGTGCGGACCCGCAATCATTCGCGCGAATGGCTGGAGCGGTTTCACAAGGCCGTGACAGCCATTCCTAATGTCATCGATTTCTACCGTATCGCGGGCGATTACGATTACATGCTCAAGATCATCACGCAGGATATGGAATCGTTCGATACGATCTATCGTACCCTTATCAGCCGCGTGGATCTGGATACGGTCACATCCTATATGGCGATGGAGGCCATATCCGCGAACCGTGACCTGCCGGTCTGAAGGCGGTTGCGGTGCTGGATGTTGCCCTGCCGATCCAGTGGAGGGGTTTTTCCGCTGACCGGAAAGATACATAGGGATGAACCGGCTTTGTAATGAACTGCGTTTCCTTTGTTCGTTACGACCTGATATCGTAATATGATGATCGTGCAGGACTGTCGGGGGATGAAGGAACCTTCAGGCAGGAAAGGCGTTTTAGCCGGATGATATCTTCTGCGCGTGGGGAAACGCCGGGAACTGACCATGGAACAGGTGGCGTGGCAGGTTTTGTTGCGAATCTGTAACGTGGTAATTTCCCAAAGGTTGCAGGTCCCGTTTATTATTCTGGAATCGAAATCACGCATGCGGGTGAGCGGCCAGGTGTATCTGCTGCGCCACATCACGATTCGTATACGTGATACGAATTTCCGATATGCAAAAAGATTTGTCCCTCCACCATTTCGTTAAAAAAATGATTTTGTGCATGTGTATGCCCTGATGGGAAAGGGGAGAATTTGCCCCGGTTTTCAGCCGTATTGTGGATTATTCCATCTATTATTAAATACTTATCCGACGCGTCCATTTTCCTCCTGTTGCGTTTGCGGCAGAAGGAGTATGTGAATTTCGACACGGAACAGTCCGAATTTCCATGATGAGCATTCCTTCTGGCGCGCCACATCATGTGACCTGTTTGCCACATCGGTTTTTCGATTCCTTATATCGATATCGAAACCGGTTGATATCGACATCGAAACTGGTGGAACATATTTCCACGGGCGGGTTGAAAAATTCATCAATGTTGCTCTCGACTGACTTAATTTTGAACGAAACGCCAATGTGTGGCCCTGCGCGGGGCCGTTTACAGGTGCTGCGGAGGCTTCATGAACAAACGACGCTCATTATGGAACGTCCTGCTTCTGACTACAGTGATCGCTGGCGTAACGGATGAAGGCGCGCGCGCCGCTTCGACGTTACCGCAGACGACGGCAGCGGGTGGCAACACCACCCATTCCGGTGCGGCCCATGTTTCCACCACGGGAACGCCTGTCCGGCATACGACGCGCAACACGGCTGTTGTCTCCCACAGCAACCCTGAGCAGCTCAGTGTTCATGCCAGTCATCTGCGTCCGCATGGAACGGTCGTATCCATGGGACAGGCCATGTTCCAGCAGCAGGCGCCGGGCACCAACCCGATGAAGGCCCTGTCGACCATGCCGGGCATCATGTTCAATTCGGATGATCCGCAGGGAACGAACACCTGGTCGCAGCAGCTGTACATGCATGGTTTCCAGCAGCAGGAAATCGGCATGACGCTGGATGGCATGCCGCTGGGTGAAATGACCTATCGTAACTATAACGGTCCGCCTTCGCCCACACTGGCCGTATCTTCGGAAAACGTGGACCGTATTGATGTCTCTCAGTCCGCGGGCGCTGAAGATATCGCCGCCACCAACAACCTCGGCGGTTCGCTGGCCTATGTGTCAAGCGACCCGAAGGACAAGATGGGTGGCAAGGTCACGCAGGGTTTCGGCAGCTATGACAACTACCACACCTTCGTACGCTTCGACAGCGGCAAGCTGAACAGCTCCGGCACCAAGTTCTTCGCGTCCTACATGCGTCAGGACGCGCAGGTATGGCGTGGGTATGGTGAGCAGTTCTACCAGCAGGTCAACGCCAAGCTGGTCCAGCCGATCGGGAACGACAGCAAGCTCGTCGCCTTCTTCGACTGGGGTGACCTGCACCAGTTCACGCCGCAGGATGAATCGCCGCAGATGCAGCAGCAGTTGGGTTACTATAACTCCAACTACTACAATGGCGGTACGAGCGGCTTCATTGCGGCAAGTAATGCCGCGAATGGCAACTATCCGTCAAACCTTGCGAACAGCAGCATTTCCGACAAGGGTGACGCGGCCTATTACGACGGTGCCACGAACAACAGCGACATCATGGGCTACATCAAGGCCGATCTGGCGCTGACCAAGCATGTCCGCTGGATCACGACGGCCTATGGTCAGGGTGAGAGCAACCAGACCACCTGGGGCCTGCCGATCGGCAATAATGGCAATGGCTATGATCCGTCCTACTATACCCACCTGAACCAGACCTATGGCTATACTTCCGCCCTGGGTGAAATCGTCAAGCAGCCGTCGATCGAGCGCTTCGGCATCACATCGAAGGTTCAGTACGATGTGGCGCACAACCACATTTCCGGTGGTGTCTGGTACGAAAACAACGCGTATTCATCATCCATGTGGATGTATGGTCAGCCGACGGTTCTGGCCAATGGCCAGCTTTCCGGTTCGATCAATCAGCCGCTGAACCACTTCAAGAACCCGGTTGAGGAACTGTTCAACCAGAACTACAACACGAACACCTTCACCGCGTTCGTGATGGATACCTACAATCCGCTGCCCAACCTTGCCCTGCATTTCGGCATGAAGGCGCTGCTGAACACGACCCGCGTGGGCGATGGCTACCTGAACCAGTACTATTACGGCAATGTTGGTGGCATCACGTCCGGCGTCAGCCAGACGATCGCACGTCCCTTCCTGCCGCATGTCAGCGTGGACTGGCACTTCCTGCATAACCATGAACTGTTCTTCGACATCTCCGAAAACGTTCATACCTATGCGGAATCGGGCTACAAGCTGTCGAATTCCCCGTTCGCCGTTACTCAGGGTTCGTACAACACGAACATCAACAGCGTTCACCCGGAATATGACTGGACGTTCGCCATCGGCTACCGCTTCACGCATCGCCTGCTTGATGCATCGGTCTATGCCTATCGCACCAACTTCCATAACCGTCTGCAGGCCGTCAGCGTTGCGGGCCAGTCCGTCCAGAACGCCAGTGGCTATGCGGTCATCAATACCGGCAGCGTGACCATGAACGGTGTCGATGCCGCCATTACGCTGCATCCGTTCACACGTGGCATGCTCCGCAGCCTGTCGCTGACCAACAGCGTCAGCTACAACCACGCGGTCTATGACGACAACTTCAACTCGTCGGGAACAGGTCCGTCCACGGCAGGCAAGCGCGTCGTCAACTATCCGCGCTTCATGTATAAGGGCCGTCTGTCCTATTCCTACAAGAATGCCCTGTTCTACATGGATGGCAGCTACACCGGGAAGCGTAGCTATGACTATACCGGTGACTACAACATTCCCGGCTACTGGATGTCGGATCTGGGCATGCAGTACCGCATGGGCAACATGGGCCGTTACAACAAGCATATGGACTTCATGAAGGACGTGACCTTCGCCTTCAACATCCAGAACCTTGCGAACACCCACTGGATCTCCACCATGGGCGAAAATGGTAACGCCATGACGGGTGGTTATACCAACCAGTCCATGCTGTTCGGTGCGCCGCGCATGTTCTTTGGTTCGGTTTCCGTCGACTTCTGATCCATCGTAAAACCTGCCTCACATCCATGACGTGAGGCAGGACTGGACAGCATAAAAGCCTGAACAGGGGCACACCGGTCCGTATGGATCTGGTGTGCCCTTTTTTATTGCTGGATGAGTTCCATGCGCATCGGACAGTTCTGTCTACGGGGCAGGGTTGTTAAGGGAAGCGGTCCAGAATCTGACGGTAATATTTAGGATCTATTTAAGAACCGGTCGGTGCGTATGGCGCCCCTACGCCTTACTGTTCTGGCAGAGTTGTTATCTGCGGTAGTAGTCGGGAAGCAGTGCCGTCCACTCAAATATCGTGCCGCATAAACTTTTGTGAAGATGTAAGTTACCGGACATGCAGCCCCGACTGTTCAGAGGCTGTTTGAAAGGTTCGTCTGGAAACATTCAGAAATTGTAAGGAAGTTTTTGGCTGAGCTTTTTTAAAGAAGCGTCGGAAGACGTCGTCTGTATTGGAAAAAGGCGACGTCCAGAAACTTTTCCTGTTCAGCCCGATGATGTCAGCCCCGCATCAATATCGTGCGGGTGTCCTGTTTCATGAACGGTTACCGGAAAACAATGGCCTTATGGGGTAGCCAGCCAACCGATACCCTGTCGCCCGTCTGGGGTGGGTGTTCGGTGCCATCAATGTAAACACGCATTGTCAGGGTGTAATCGCCGGGAATTTCTATTTCGTAATTCATGACATTGCCAAGGAAATACGAACTCCTGACCTGTCCATCAAACGAACAGGCGCAGTCTCCGGTCTTCCGAAAGGTCAGATCCTCCGGCCGCATCATAAGCAGCGGATGGTCTACATCCCCACTGTCGCAGATACGGACGTTTTCAACACATGCCCCACCGGGCAGCCTGATCGTGCCTGCTGCCGCATCCATGATCTCGACAGGTATGAAATTGGAATTGCCAAGGAACCGCCCCGCAAACCTGCTACGCGGGGATGTATACAGATCGGTGCAGGTGCCGATCTGTTCCACCCTGCCGGTATTGAACAGGATGATGCGGTCCGACAGGCGCAGGGCTTCTTCCTGATCGTGGGTGACATACAGGATCGTGACACCCGTGCGTTCATGCACGCGTTTGATCTCGCCCTGTATTTCCTCGCGCAGTTTCTTGTCCAGCGCCGAAAGGGGTTCATCCATCAGCAGGATTTCAGGCTCATAGACCATGGCGCGGGCAATGGCCACGCGCTGCTGCTGCCCGCCCGACATCTGCGCGGGGTAACGCCCGGCAAGCTGTTCCATCCTGACCAGCCGCAGCATTTCGTTCGTGCGGGCTTCAATTTCATCGCGGGGGCGTTTGCGCACGACCAGTGGAAAGGCAATGTTCTCGCGCACGGTCATGTTGGGAAAGAGCGTGTATTTCTGGAACACCATGCCAATATTGCGGTGGTTGGACGGCACATCCAGAATGGTGCGTCCATTGACCAGCACGTCGCCGCCGGTCGGCTCCATAAGGCCCGCGATCACATACAGGGTCGTGCTTTTTCCTGACCCGGACGGGCCGAGGAATGTCACGAACTCCCCCTTACGGATATCAAGCGAGACATTCTGGACGGCGACATTCCCGTGATATGATTTATGGAGATTGCGAATGCTGAGAAAGGCCGTCATTTTTTCTCACTTTTCATGAAATTGGCGCCGAATATGAACAGGCCGCTCAGTACAATCAGCACGGTCGATACGGCGGCGATGACGGGCGAGAGATCCTGCTGCAGATTGCCCCATATGCGGACCGGCACGGTCTGAAGTGACGGGCTGGCCATGAAAATGGCCACCACGACTTCATCCCATGATGCAAGGAAGGAAAAGATCGCAGCCGAAAACAGCGCCGGACGCAGGCTGGGCAGCGTAATACGCATGATCGCGTAGGTACGGGACGAACCACACAGCACGGCGGCGTTTTCAATCGCCGGATCGATATGTGCAAGCCCGTTCAGGATGGCCCCGACCGAAAAAGGCAGGGCGAGGATCAGGTGAGCAATCACGAACCCGCAGAATGTGCCGTTAAGATGGATACGCAGAAAGAACGCATAGAGCGCGATTGCCGTCACCACGACCGGCAGGATCATGGGCATGAGGAACGCCGTCTCACACGCCGGCCGCCACGCCGTTCTGGTGCGCGATATGCCAATGGCCGTTATCAGGCCCAGAAGGACGGACAGCACGGTGACGGTAAGACCGACCTCCAGGCTGACCATAAAGGAACCCAGCCAGTCCGGGTCCGTAAACAGTTCGCGGTACCACCGTAGCGTCCAGTGCGGGGGCGGAAAGACCAGCCATGGTGATGAGTCGAATGACAGCATCACGATCAGCACCAGCGGACAGACAAGAAAAGCGGTTACAAGGGTGGTAATGATGCCCAGCGCGATCCGCCATGGGCCAAGGTTTTCGAAGGAAAGCAGCATGGCTGTCTTGGCCTCTGGCTATGGGGTCGTGTGGGGCTGGCGGTTAAGCCGCCGCTGCACGCCGTACAGGAACAGCGTCATGACCAGCAGGACAAGGGCCGCCGCCCCCGCAAGCCCCCAGTCCAGAACCGACTGCACAAGCTGCGCGATCAGTTCGGCCAGAACCATGCGTGATTCACTGCCCAGCAGGGAAGGGGTTACGTAATACCCAAGCGACATCACGAATACCGACACACCCGCGCTGCCCAGTGTGGTGGCGATTGCGGGCAGGAAGATGCGCCGGAAACTGGTCATCCGCGATGCGCCACATAATGTGGCGGCCTGAAACAGGGCGGGTTCCAGCATGGCGATCCGGTTGCGCAGGGGAAAGACCACGAAGGGCAGCATGATATACGTCATGCCTACGGTCACGGCGAACAGACTGTTCATAAGGGGCAGTGGTTCGGCAATCAGGTGCAGGGCCAGAAGGGTCTGGTTGATGGGGCCGGTATCCTGCAGCAGCACAACCCATGCGTAGGTCCGTGCCAGCAGGTTCGTCCACATCGACAGGATCAGCACTAGCTGCACCGGCTGGCTCCACCGCCGGGGGGCTATGGCCAGAAACCATGCGACCGGCAGACCCAGGGCAAGGGAGACCGCTGTGACAAGCGTGGCCAGCAGGAATGTATTGGCAAAAATACGTCGGTATGCGGACGTGAAAAACAGCGTGCGGTAATGCTCCAGCCCCAGCGATGGCACGGTAAAACTGAGCATCAGCGTAAGGCATAGCGGAATGACAAAGAACACGGCCAGAAAGATGAGGCCGGGCAGAAGCAGGCCATAGCTTTCCAGCCATGGCCCACGGGCCACACGCAGGCGTCTGGTCGGGAAAATGCTCATGCCCTGCCTATTCCGCCTGCCATGCGTACCAGCGGCGGGCAATTTCATCATGATGGGCAGCCCAGTACGCGATATCGGGGTCTATGTGACTGTCCGCATGGGCCTGCGGGGCGGCCACCCGGTCTTCCGGCGTCATCAGTGCCAGACTGGCCAGATTGATCGGTGCATAGCCCGTCATATGGGCAAAGGCAGCCTGTGGCGCGGCCGAGGTGGCATAGCCGATCAGTTGCCGCGCCACATCGGCATGGCGCGCGCCACGGGGGATGACCAGCATGTCGGCCACGGTAATATTCTGCTCCCATGAAATGCCGACATCCACGCCCCCTTCCTGCAGGGCGCGCAGGCGGCCATTCCAGAACATGCCTGCGGTGACAGAACCCGCCGCCATCATCTGCTGGGACTGGGCACCCGAACTCCACCACCGGATGGCGGACTTGATGGTGTCCAGCTTGCGGAAGGCGCGGTCCAGATCCAGCGGATAAAGCTGATCCGGCGGCACGCCATCGGCCAGCAATGCGATTTCAAGCACGCCGGGGGAGGGGAATTTGTACAACGCCCGCTTGCCCGGAAAATGCGCGATATCGAAGAACTCACGCCAGTTGGCCGGATGCGGTCCTTGCGGGTTCGCATACCCCAGCACGAACGAGAAATAGAAACTGCCCACACTGTAGGGACTGACAAAACGCGGATCGATCTGCGTCAGGTCGGATGCGGGCAGGCCCAGTGGTTCAAGCAGCCCGTCGCGCGCGGCCTTGGCGGCGAAATCGGCTTCCACATCCACGACATCCCACGCCACATTGCCGCTTTCGACCATGGCCTGAAACTTGCCGTAATTGGTCGGACCGTCCTTGAGAACGGGAATACCCGTTTTTTTTGTAAACGGTTCCAGCCAGTTCCGTGCCTGCATGGCTTCGGTCGATCCCCCCCAACTGGTAAAAACGGGGGCATCGACCGCATAGGCCGCCGCAGGAAGCACGGCAGGCAGCGCCATCATCATGGCCAGTGTCATTACGATCCGTCGCATGCGTCAGGCCACGTACGTTATTGCAGGGGCGAGAAGGATGCCGGAAGGACGATCTTGCTCTCCATCGTGTCGATATGCTGCTGGATACGGGGCATGAAGGCCAGCCATGCCGGGTCCTGCAACAGTCGGGCGCGCCGCGCCGTACGGTCGTTGAGGTCCTGATAGGCCCAGATATGCACGATCTGGTTCAGCGGCCCGATATCGGAAAAGAAATAGCCGATCAGGGTGCCAAGATGCGGCTGCTGTATGGCGATACCTTCCTCGGCCACGGCCTTGAGATAGGGGGCAACACCACCCGCCCGCAGGGTGTAGGTTCTGATTTCGTAAATCATGGCGGTCACCTCATTACAAACGGGTCGGAGATGGGGGTATCGCTGGTGCGTATCCACACCGATTTGGTGCGGGTATAGTCCAGCATGGCTTCCATCCCGCCTTCACGCCCCAGCCCGCTCAGGCCGTAGCCGCCAAAGGGCATCATGGGCGAAACCATGCGATAGGTGTTGACCCATACGATCCCCGCGCGCAGCGCCGCCGTCATGCGCTTGGCGCGGGCAAGATCGCGGGTGAAAACACCGCAGGCCAGTCCGTAGGGCGTATCATTGGCCTGTGCCACCGCATCCGCTTCATCATCGAAGGCGATGACGCTGAGTACGGGGCCAAAGAATTCTTCCCGCAGGCACGGCGTATCGCCGTTTTCGCACAACAGGATCGTGGGGCGGAAATAATAGCCTTCCCCATGGTGCCCGGGTGGTGCGCCACCGGTTACAAGCCGGGCGCCTGCGGCAACGCTGCGCGCGATCAGGTCCTGGATATGGGTGACCTGACGTTCGGTGGCGAGGGGACCCATTTCGGTCGCCATGTCATCGGGCGTGCCGATATGGATGCGTTCGGCGCGCTCCTTCAGCCGTGCCAGGAGGGCAGGCAGGATGGCGCGGTGCGCGATCAGGCGCGAACCGGCAACGCAGCTCTGGCCACTGGCGGCAAAAATACCCGATATGATGGCATTGACCGTGCTGTCCAGATCCGCATCGGGAAAGACCACCACAGGGGACTTCCCACCCAGTTCAAGCGTCAGGTAAGCAAGGTTTTCGGCACTGTTGCGCACCACATGGCGCGCCGTTTCCGGGCCACCGGTAAAGGCGATGCGTGATACCAGCGGGTGGCTGGTCAGCACGCGCCCGCAATCATCGCCAAAGCCGGTCAGGATCGAAATCACGCCGGGGGGAAAGCCCGCTTTGTCCACCAGCCGGGCAAAGGCCAGAAGCGGGGCCGGACCATCTTCCGATGCCTTGAGCACGACCGTGCAGCCCGCCGCCAGCGCCGGGGCGATTTTTACCGCCGAAAGGAAAAGCTGCGAATTCCATGGCACGACGGCGGCGACGACCCCGATGGGCTCGCGGCGCAGATAGGCTTCCGTATCCGCCTTGTCGATATCGATGTAACGCCCTTCGACCTTGTCGGCCAGACCGCCGTAATAGCGGTAATACTCCGCCACATAGGCAATCTGCGCGCGCGTTTCGCGGATGATCTTGCCGGTGTCGCGCGTTTCCAGTTCCGCCAGATGTGGTGCTTCGGCTTCGATCAGGTCCGCAAGGCGGAACAGCAGCCTGCCACGCTGGCTGGCGGTCAGGCCAGACCACTGCGGCGCGCGAAAGGCCCGGTCGGCCGCGCGGACCGCACGGTCTACATCCGCTTCACGCGCGCGCGGCATGCGCGCCCATGGCTGGCGGGTCGCGGGGTTGATGCTGTCGAACGTGGCTGACGCATCTTCAAAACGGCCGTCGATATAATGCTGGAAAGTCTGCACGCCTGCGATCCTGTCATCGATGCGTTACGAAAAAGCGGGCATCACATCCCTGATGAACCGCTCGAGCGATGCCTTCTTGCGTTCAAAGGGCATCAGGCTGTCGATCCAGAAACTGTACTGGTCGTAGCCCATGGCTTCGTAATTTTTCAGCCGTGCAATCACTTCATCGGGCTGCCCGATGACAAGGTTGCGGTGAACGGTTTCGGGCGCATACATCGTCATTTCCGCCATTTCGGCGTCGCTGAGTTCCTGTATCAGGCCATTTTCAATCGGGCGCTGGTTCTTGAACCATGCGCCGAAGTAACAGTAGAAGCGGCTCAGTTCATGGTCTGCCTGCGTGGTATCTGCCTCATCGGCGGCGACGTAGGTGTGCATGAGCAGCATCACCTGCGGGCGCGGCACATCGGGATGCTGCGCGCAGCCTGCGTTGAAGCGGTCCATCAGGCTCTCCACTTCCTCATCGCCCGATGCAAGCGGCGTGACCTGCACGTTGCAGCCGTGTTCCACCGCAAAGGCGTGGGAGTTCGGGTCGCGCGCGGCAAGCCACAGCGGGATTTCACTGCCCATCGGCTTTGGTACGGATGTGGTCTTGGGAAACTGCCAGAACGTGCCTTCATGCGCGTAATCGCCCGCCCACAGCTTTTTCAGCACGGGCACCATCTCACGCATGCGCTGGCCTGCCGTCCAGGCATCCAGCCCCGGCATCATGCGTTCGTATTCAAAGGCGTAGGCACCACGTGCCACGCCCAGATCCAGCCGCCCACCGGTTGCGATATCGGTCAGCGCCGCTTCCCCCGCCAGACGGATCGGGTGCCAGAAGGGCGCGATCACCGTGCCCGTTCCCAGCCGGATGCGCGATGTCTTGCTGGCAAGGTAGGCGATATTGATCAGCGGATTGGGGGCGATGGTGAATTCCATGCCGTGATGTTCACCAATCCAGGCGGTTTCCATGCCGCCTTCTTCAGCGATCCGGACGAGCTGCTCCAGTTCATCGAAAAGCTCGGCATGGGTCTGGTCGGCGCGATAGCGTTCCATATGAACGAACAGCGAAAACTTCATTGATACATACTCCCGACGGCTGCAATCAGGCAGTGCTGGTTCAGCCAGGCTGGAAAAAATCGGCAATGGCCCGGTTGCTCGTGTCCGGGTGGACGTAGCTCATCATGTGGCGCTCGCCCGGCAGGATCACGGCCTTCCCGTGTGGGGCGGCCTGCGCCATGGCCTGCGACATGGCGGGCGTGGAATTGGGGTCCAGTTCCCCCGTCAGGAACAGGGCTGGCTGCGCCAGTTGCCCAAGGCGGCCCACATGGGCGCTATCGGACCGGGCGAACAGGCGGTAAGTGCGGGCATATCCTTCGGGCTGGATGGCCCGCAGGGCGTGATCGAGGGCTGCCCGTTTCGGGGCTGCGTTCGGTGCGGGTTCGGGGCCGAACCAGCGGTCCAGCGTCGGTCCCCAGTCCTGTTCGCCCGTCTGTGGCTTCAGGGCTGCGGCCCGCGCGGCGATGGCGGCTTTCTGTTCGACCGTGCGGTCATATACGCCATTCATGGCGATGAGCCGCTTTACCCGCTCCGGTGCGCGCAGGCCCGCCTCGATCGTGATCAGCGCGCCCATGGAATGCCCGACAAGACAGACGGATGGCACGTCCAGATGATCCATGAGGCGCGTGAACTGGTTGCTGTAATCCGCCAGCGTGGGCTGTTCCGGCGGCAGGGCGCTGAGACCGTGCCCCAGCATGTCGTAGGCGATGCAGCGGTATCGGGGCGCGAAAAAATCAATCTGCGGCGCCCAGAAGTCCAGACTCATGCCCACGCCATGCACGAATACGATCGTGCCCTGCGTGGCCTGACCCGTGGCGGGTCCGGCAATGCGGTAGCGTGTGCCCTCGTGGTGGCGGATTTCGTCAGCCATGCGTGCTGCCAAGCTCGGCCAGATCCTGATACCGGTCACCGATGCGGTGATGGGGGCGACCGCCGATGGAGGCACCCAGAACCACCACGATTTCGTCATGCGCCGGGGCATCGTTGATGGAGAACTGGATGGTCAGGTAATGCGAGCGTCGGCCCGCGTCATTCTTGTCCATGAGCGGCACGGCAATCGGGGCATCGGGGCCGCCACGCGTATTGGTGAAGGCAAGATAGGACTGCGCGTTCACCGCACGCCGGTAATGGTTGCCAAAGCGCAGGGTGTGGATCAGCGCGGAAGCGTGTTCGACTTCCCCGTCCGTGCCGACCACGGCAGCCTTGCCGTAGGCTTCGATCCGGTCGCCGCCACCGGTCATTTCCAGCATGCGCGCGGTCATGAGTTCACCCAGTGCTGGGGCGATGGCATGGATTTCCGGTTTCAGGTCTTCGACGAAGCCACGTCCCGCCCACGGGTTTTTCAGGACTGCCGCCACGGCGAAAAGCTGTAGCGGAACAGGTGCCTCACGCCCCCCTTCGATCAGGGTTTCTTCTTTGTAAGACACGATTTTTCTGAGTGATAGCACCTGAGCGTTCCTCCCGATAGTTGTCTTAAGGGAAAGTTTATTTCCTGAGATTAATATAATGAAGGCGGGAATAGGAAATTATTTTTTTGTCACCGAAACATTTTCCGGCCGTTCAGGCCGCGCCGGTCTGTTCCGCCCCGACCATGCCGATCGGGTGGTAGCCACGGCGGAAATAGATCAGCCCCGCGCCATCCGTCCCGATTTCGATATTGCGCACCACGCAGAACAGGACACTGTGCGTTCCCACGGTGGAAACATTTTCAATCGTGCAGTCGAAGGAGACGATGGCATCTTCCAGCACCGGCGCGCCGCCCGTGCGTTCATGCCAGCGCGCCTGCCCGAAGCGTGTCTCGTTATCCGCCTTGCTGGCGAACAGGCCGGACAGTTCCTGATGGCCGGAACTGAGGACGTTGACGCAGATGACGCCGTTTTTCACAAACGCATCATGCGACCGGCTGCGTGTGTTGATGCAGACCAGCAGCGTGGGCGGCGTATCCGTGACCGAGCATACGGCAGAAACCGTCATGCCCGCCCGCCCGGCATCGCCATCGGTGGTGATGATGCTGACCGCCGCGCCAAGATGGGACATGGCCTCACGGAACAGGGACTGATCGATCATGGGGGTGAACCTTTCTGCTTTCCGGCCTGTGCCGATTGCGCCGCGCGCAGCGTGTTGTGCAGCAGGCAGGCAATGGTCATGGGGCCTACGCCGCCCGGCACGGGGGTTATGGCGCCCGCATGCGGGGCGACTTCATCAAATGCGACATCGCCCGCGATGCGCGTGCCCTGCGGTGTTTCGATGCGGCTGATACCGACATCGATCACCAGCGCGCCGGGCCGTATCCAGTCGCCGCGCACCAGTCCGGCATGGCCCGCCGCCACGACGACGATGTCGGCCCGGCGTGTCTCCTCGGCGACATTACGGGTCTTGAGATGGGTGACGACAACCGTGCAGCCTTCCGCCAGCAGTAGGCTTGCCATCGGGCGGCCCACGATATTCGATGCGCCGATGACCACCGCATGCAGCCCTGCAAGGTTTTTCCGTACGGATTTGAGCAGGATCAGGCAGCCCATGGGCGTGCAGGGGATCAGGCCATCACGCCGCCCCACCGCCAGTTTGCCCGCATTGGCGACGTGAAACCCGTCCACGTCCTTTTCCGGCGCGATGGCGTCCAGCACCGCATCGCGGCTGATATGGGCGGGCAGCGGCAACTGCACCAGAATCCCGTGCACGGACGGATCGGCATTGAGGCGCGCGATAATGTCCAGCAGGGCGGCCTGCGATATGCTGGCGGGCAGATGATGGGCAACCGAACGCATGCCCACGGCCTCGGTCTTGCGGACCTTGTTGCGCACATAGATCGTGCTGGCGGGGTTTTCCCCCACCTGTATCACGGCCAGACCGGGTGGAAAGCCATGCGTTTCCACAAACCGGGCAACACCCGCGCGGGTCGTGTCCGTCAGGTGGGCGGCATGGACCTTGCCCGCGATCACCTGTGCCGGGTGTATGGATGGTTGCGCGGACATCAGGGCGTGAACACGATGGTCTTGCTGCCGTTCATCAGCGCGCGGCGTTCGATATGGAAACGCACGCCACGGGCCAGCACGCGCCGTTCGATGTCGCGGCCCTTGCGGATCAGGTCATCGGGTGAATCGGCGTGCGAGATGCGTTCCACATCCTGTTCGATGATCGGGCCTTCATCCAGGTCACTCGTGACATAATGCGCGGTGGCCCCGATCAGCTTGACGCCCCGGCTGAACGCCTGATGATACGGACGCGCGCCCTTGAAACCGGGCAGGAAGGAGTGGTGGATGTTGATGCACCGCCCGCTGAGCCGGGATGCCATCGCATTGGACAGTACCTGCATGTAACGGGCCAGAACGGCCAGTTCGGCCCCGGTTTCGTTAAAGATCGTCCAGATCTGTTCTTCCTGCGCGGCTTTCGTTTCTTTCGTGACCGGCAGGTAGTGGAACGGGATGCCGTAGAAATCCAGATCCGCGAACGTCTCACGCGGATGGTTGGAAATGATGCCCACGGGGTCAATCGGCAGTTCGCCGATGCGCCAGCGGTACAGCAGGTCCACAAGGCAGTGGTCGAAGCGGGAGACCAGCAGCAGGACCTTCTGGCGGTGCTGCGTATCGGTCAGCGACCATTCCATGGAAAAGGTGTCGGCTATCCGGGTGATCTGGGTACGCAGGCCCTGCCCGATATTGTCCGTGGCGGTGACTTCAAAGACAATCCGCATGAAGAAGCGGTTGCTGTCCGTGTCATCGAACTGCTGGGCTTCGGTTATGTTGGCGCCCAGTTCGTAAAGCTGCTGGCTGATCGCGGCCACGATGCCGGGGCGGTTGGGGCAACTCAGTGTCAGGATGAAAATGGCCGGGGAAGTCGCATTGCGAGTCATGAAATACGGTCCGCTTGTGGAATGCCGCCAAGCATGGCGGTGTGGAGTTCATGGTGCAGGCTCTGGGCCACACTGCGGAAAACAAGGAATTCGTAGCACGGCGTGTCGTCCACCTGACGGAGGATGACAGCAATATGCCCCGCAAGGGTCAGGGCCACGTCACCGGCGGCGAAAGCGCGCGGATGCAGGTCGACCGGAACCAGTTTGGCTGCGATCGCGCGTGCGCCCGGTCCGCGCAGTTCAAGGGCGGTGCGGCTGTCACCCTGCGCGGTCAGGGCCGCGAATGCGGCGCATGGCGACAGTCGCGTGAGCAGGTCCGTGCCTGGCGTGGCGCGCAGGAGCCACTGGTCCGGGCCTGCCCAGATGAAGGTGATGCCATCGGCATTTTCGACGCTGCGCGGCGTATCGGGCAGATCGACGCCAAATTCTTTGTCGACAAAGGCGCGCAGGGTGTCGGCCTGACCACGGAAGGCGGCAAGGCTTACGCTTTCACGCATGGCCCCGGCCCGCAGCGTCACGCCGTGGGCGGTCAGGGGAACAGGCGATACGGCATCGCGGGGGTGGAGGACTTCAGGCATGCAGCCGTTCTCCGTTGGGATCGACAAATACGGGTGAGACAACCCGCGCGGCGGTCACGCTATTGCCCAGCGGGTTATGGACCATGACCGTCTCGCCCAGACGCGCCGGGCCGTTGGACAGGAAGCCGAGCGCAATCCAGCCGTTCAGCGTGGGCGACCACGCGGCGGAGGAAACCCAGCCCTGATCATGCGCGGCGGTCGCTTGCGCGCCTGCGGGCAGCAGGTGGCCGCCCGCGACCAGTTCATCGCCCGTATTGACCGGCACAAGCCCGATCAGGGTCGGACGCGCCGGGTCGGTCAGGGCAGGGCGTGCGGCCATGGCGCGTCCGATAAAGTCCTTGCGGGTCGAAAGCATCCGGCCCATGCCCAGATCGTGCGCCGTGGTCTGGCCATTGAGTTCCGGCCCGGCGGGATGCCCCTTTTCGATACGCATGACACCAAGCGCTTCCGTGCCGTAGGGCGCGATCCCGTAAGGCGCGCCCACTTTCATCAGAAGCCGCGCCAGCGCATCGCCAAAGCGTGCGGGCACCGCAAGTTCGTATGCCAGTTCCCCCGAGAAGGACAGACGGAACAGACGCGCTTCCTGCCCGCCGCAGATGGTGACGGTGGCAGCGGCCATATAACCGAAGGCTTCGTTGGAAATGTCGAATGCCGGATCGACGATATGGCGCAGCACATCGCGTGACTTCGGCCCGGCAATGGCAAGCTGCGCCCATTCATCCGTAACCGAGATGAAGCGCACATCCAGTTCGGGCCACAGCCACTGATGGCACAGTTCCAGATGCTGCATGACCGGACCCGCATGGGCGGTGGTCGTGGTCATGACATAGTGGTTTTCATCCAGTCGGGCGGTCGTGCCGTCATCATAGGCAAATCCGTCCTCGCGCAGCATCAGGCCGTAGCGCGCCCGCCCGATGGGCAGCCTGCGCCATGCGTTGACGTAAACCCGTTCCAGAAAAGTCGCGGCATCCGGGCCCTGAATATCAATCTTGCCCAGTGTCGTGACATCGCAGAAGCCAACCGCCGTGCGGACGGTGCGGACTTCCCGGTTGACGGTGTCGCGCCAGTGCGTCTCGCCCGGTCGGGGGAACCACTGGGCGCGATGCCACAAGCCGTTGGCCGTAAAGATCGCGCCCTGTTCCGTGGCCCAGTCATGGGTCGGTGTCAGGCGATCGGGTTTGAAATGCCTGCCCCGCGCCGCGCCGGCCAGCGCCCCGATGGCGACGGGCTGCACGGGGGGGCGGAACATCGTGGTGCCGGTCCGGGCGATGCTGCTGCCCGTCTGTTCGGCCATCTGGGCCAGCGCGTTGACATTGGCCGTCTTGCCCTGATCCGTGGCCATGCCCAGCGTGGTGTAGCGCTTGAGATGTTCGACCGAACGGAACCCTTCGATCGCCGCCAGCCGCACATCCTTTGCCGTCACGTCATTCTGGAAATCGATGAACGCCTTGCCTGTCTTGGCTGGCCGGTCCAGCGGCAGGGCGTGCCATAGCGGGACGATGGCGTAGCTTTCTGTCCCGGCTGCAGGCAGGTCGGCCACGGTGGCGCTGAACCCGCAGGCCAGTGCCGCGTCCTGTCCGCAGGTCGCCCCTTCGCGCAGGCAGTCGGGCGTGGCGAACGTGCCGTTCGCCACGCCCGCGGTTCGCATGCCAGCAGGCATCGTGCCGGGGATGAAGGCGCACAGGGTCTCGTCATAAACCGGTTTCGTGCGCTGATGTGTCGTCAGGCTGAGTTCGGGGTTCCATCCGCCGGACATGGCGATAAGATCGCACGGCACGCGCTGCGTCAGGCCCGAATGTTCCCGAATGACGGCGGCATGGATGCCCAGGCGGCCATAGGTATCGGCAATCGCGCCCCCCATGAACAGTTTCGCACCCGTAAGCTGCGCCATGTCGCGCGCCAGTGGCGTTTCGGTCGTGCGGGCATCGACAATGGCGGCGACCGTGGCGCCCGCGCGGTGCAGGTCGCGTGCGGTGCGCAGGCCGTCGTCATTATTGGTGTAGACAATGGCGCGCTGGCCGGGTGTGACGCCAAAACGGTTGATGTAGGTCCGCACAGCCCCCGCCAGCATGATGCCCGGGCGGTCGTTGTTGGGGAATACGATGGGCCGTTCAATCCCGCCGGTCGCTACAATGGCGTGCCGGGCCACGATGCGCCACAGGCGCTGGCGCGGCTGGTCCGGTGCGGGTGTGGGCACATGGTCGGCCACACGTTCCAGCGCACCATAGGTACCGCCGTCATAGGTGCCGAAAACGCAGGTGCGGGTCATGATCCGCACTTCGGGCATCTGGCGCAGTTCGTCCATTGCCTGTTCGGCCCACTGCCATCCGGGCATGCCGCCGATTTCACCATGTTCGGCGCGCAGGCGGCCGCCCGGCAGGCTGTCCTGCTCGCACACCAGAACGCGTGCGCCCGTGCGCCCCGCGGTCAGTGCCGCCGCAAGCCCGGCGGGGCCGGTGCCCACGACCAGCACATCGCAGAAAGTGGTGGCCTTTTCGTAAATATCGGGATCGGCTTCATCCGCCGCGCGGCCCAGACCGGCGGCACGGCGGATCATGGGTTCGTAAACCTTTTCCCAGAAGGCGGCGGGCCACATGAAGGTCTTGTAGTAGAACCCGGCGGTGAATACGGGTGAAAACACGCCGTTGATTCCCAGCACGTCCATGGCCAGCGATGGCCAGCGGTTCTGGCTGGCGGCCTCAAGCCCGTCGAACAGTTCGGTCACGGTGGCGCGGCTGTTCGGCTCGCGGCGCGCGCCGGTGCGCAGTTCCACAAGGGCATTTGGCTCTTCCGCCCCGGCGGACAGGATGCCGCGCGGACGGTGATATTTGAAAGACCGTCCCGCAAGGCGCACGCCATTGGCCAGCAGGGCGGAAGCCAGCGTATCGCCCGGATGGGCCGCGTAACGTCTGCCATCGAACGTGAAATGTATGGTCCGGCTGGTGTCGATACCATTGCCCGTGGTGGTCCGCATGGATTGCGACGGATTACCCGCTGCGGATGATTTCCCCTGACGGAGCAGTTTCATGATCCAGCGCCTTCCTTGTCTGCGCGCGCGACATCCACCGCGCGGACCACGTCCGAAATGGCATGCGTGCGCGTATCGCGCGTGACAACCAGCCACGAACGGCACCCCGCGCCGTGGTACCACAGTTCGCGGTGCGGCCCGGCGGGGTTGTCGCGCAGGTAGACGTAATCGACCCAGTCCTGCGCGGGCGCCGTTGGGCTTTCGGGGCGGCGGACGGTGGCGTCGCCGCGATAGGTGAATTCTTCCAGGCCGCGCGGTCCGCAGCAGGGGCAGTTCAAACGCATCGGAACCTCAGTGCAGATTGGGCTGTGCGCCCATGCCTTTTTCATCAATCACCGCGCCCCTGACGAAGCGGTCCAGCCGGTAGGCGGTTGCCGTCGGGTGGGGTTCGTCACGGGCGATAAGATGCGCGAAACACAGGCCCGAAGCCGGCGTGGCCTTGAAGCCGCCGTAGCACCACCCTGCATTGAGGTACAGGCTGTCAACCGGTGTGCGGTCAATGATCGGGCTGCCATCCATGGTCATGTCCATAAGTCCGCCCCAGTGGCGCAGCAGCCGCACGCGCCCGATCCGGGGCATCAGCGCCATGCCACCTTCGCACACATCCTCGATCACCGGCATGTTCCCGCGCTGGGCATAGGAATTGTAGCCGTCGATATCGCCGCCAAACACCAGCCCCCCCTTGTCGGACTGGCTGATGTAGAAATGGCCCGCGCCAAAGGTGGCCACGCAGTCGATGAAGGGCTTGAGTCCTTCGCTTACGAATGCTTGCAATACATGGCTTTCGATCGGCAGGCGCAGCCCGGCCATGGCGGCCACGCGCGATGAATTGCCCGCGCAGGCCAGCGCCACGCGCCCCGCGCCGATATAGCCGCGCGTTGTCTCCACGCCCACCGCGCGCCCGTTCTGGGTACGGATACCGGTGACTTCGCAGTTCTGGATGATGTCCACGCCCAGCCGGTCGGCCGCGCGGGCATAACCCCATGCCACGGCATCGTGGCGGACGGTGCCACCGCGCCGTTGCAGCAGGCCACCCTGTATGGGAAAGCGGGCATTGTCGAAATTGAGGAAGGGCAGCTTGCGCCGCACGGCCTGCGCATCCAGCAGTTCGGCATCCACGCCGTTCAGCCGCATGGCGTTGCCACGGCGGATATACGCATTGCGCTGTGCGTCGTTATGGAAAAGGTTGAGCACGCCGCGCTGGCTGACCATCGCATTGTAATTGATGTCCTGCTCCAGCCCTTCCCACAGCTTCATGGCGCATTCATAGAAGGGGACATTGCCTGGCAGCAGGTAATTGGAACGGATGATTGTCGTATTGCGGCCAATATTGCCGTTGCCGATCCAGCCTTTTTCCACCACGGCCACGCGCTTTATGCCGTATCGTCGCGCCAGATAGTACGCGGTGGCCAGGCCATGGCCCCCGCCGCCTACGATGACGACATCATACGCCGCCTGTGGCGTGGCATCGCGCCATGCGGGCTGCCAGCCGGTATGGCCACGCAGCGTTTCCCGCAGAAGGGAAAAGAGGGAGTAGCGATTGCTTGGCATTACGACATCTTCAATCCGTTATCGAAAGGGACGGTAACGCGTTTCGTGCTGGAGAAAGTATAAATTTTGCTTATGGTATGATCCCATGGCGCTTCCCGATCCCCCTTTTGACCTGTCCGCCCTCAATGTCTTTCTGGCGGTGTGCGATAACGGCAGCATGGCGGCCGCAGCACGGATGCTGGGCGTTACCCAGCCCGCCGTGTCGCAGGTGGTCGCCGATCTGGAAAAACGGATCGGCACACAGCTGTTCGACCGGGGCGTGCGGCCCATGGCGCTGACCGCCGCTGGTACCGTGCTGCGCCAGTATGCCACGGGCCTTATGGTGGAAATGCGCCAGATTGCGGTGCGGCTGCAGGAAATGCGTTCGGGCCGGGTGCGGCAACTGCGGATCGGCGTGGTGGATTCCCTGTCGCGTGCGGTGATGGGCGATGTCTCGGCTTTCATGCGCGCGCGTGTGGACCGGCTGATCGTCTATGCGGGGCTTACGGAATCCCATGCCGCCGCACTGCTGACCCGGCAGATCGATTTTATCCTGAGCGTGGATAATCTGGAGGACATCCCCGATCTCGAACGCTGGCCACTGTTCGAGGAACCATACCTGCTGTTGTGCCCCGCACAGGTCGCAGCCCCCACGACAGTCGCGGAACTGGCCGATCTGCTGACCACGCGGCCATTCGTGCGGTTTTCGCTACGATCCCGCACGGGGGGAGAGGTGGAACGCTACCTGCGCAGGCTGAAGCTGGAAATCCCCTTCGGGCAGGAATTTGACCGCCCCGATGGCGTGCTGGCGGCGTGTCGGCTGGGGGGCGTGGCGATCACCACGCCGCTGTGCCTGTATGAAGCGGGGTATGATCCGTCATGCGGGCTGGTCTGTCACAGGCTGCCCGTGGGCGGGCTGCGGCGGCGGTTGACGCTGGTGGCGCGACGGCGTGAATTCGGCCGCCTGCCACTGGATTTTGCTAAAACGCTCCGGGCTGTTCTTATGGAGCGCACACTTGGCGAACTGGCGGAGGATTTCCCGGCCTTTGCCGCCCAGATGGACGTCCTGTCCTGATGGATATTTTTCTGGAGACCACGTATGGCCACGGCCCGTAAAGCACGATCCAAGAAAACCGCAGCAGAACTGACCACCGGGTCTTCCGCCGGTCCCGTACGGGAACTGACACTGGAGGAATCGCTGGGCGCGCAGATCCGCCTGCTGCGCCGCCGCGCGGAACTGACTGGCGCCGATCTGGCCAGCGCGGCGGGAATTTCGCTGGGCATGCTGTCAAAGATCGAAAACGGGCAGATTTCCCCATCGCTGGCCACGCTGCAATCGGTCTGCCGCGCGCTGAATGTCCCCCTGAGCCAGCTATTCGCCACGTTTGAGGAACAGCGTGACTGTTCATTCGTCAAGGCGGGGCATGGCGTGGTGATCGAACGCCGGGGCACGAAAGCGGGCCATGAATACCAGTTGCTTGGCCATCTGCTGGGTGGGGGCACGGTGGTTGAACCCTATCTCATCACCCTGCATGAGGACGCCAATCCCTATACCAGTTTCCGCCATCAGGGGGTGGAACTGATCTACATGCTCAGCGGGCGCGTGCTGTACCGCCATGGCGACGAATCCTATGACATGGGACCGGGCGATACCCTGCTGTTCGATTGCCAGGCACCGCATGGTCCTGAGGTTCTGCTTGAAAAACCAATGAAATATCTTTCGATCATCATCTATTCCCGCCAGTCGGAATGACACCAGACTTTTCCAGAAAGGAAAGTTTTATTCTTTCCAGTTGACAGGGGCAGGGGATGCGGGCTTGATGACTGCATCTTTTCCTCTCTCGGCGGAGAATGACGATGTGTGGCATCGTTGGGTTATTTCTGAAAAATCCCGCGCTTCAACCTGAACTGGGCCTGCTGACCGCGCAGATGCTCCGGGTCATGACGGAGCGTGGTCCCGATAGCGCGGGTTTCGCGGTTTACGGCGGCGCGCGGCATGGACAGACCAAGATCACGGTCCGCGGCCTTGTCCCGTCCGATATGGCGGCGTTTGAAAAGGGCCTGCTGGCCTGCGCCGGTACGGGGGTTACGTTCCTGTCGCGTGACGATCATACGGTCATCACAGTGCCCACCGAACATGAAAAGGCCGTGCGCCAGTTCATTGCGGCATTCGGCCACGGCGTATCCTTTGTCGCCAGCGGCGACAGCATCGAACTCTACAAGGGTGTCGGCCTGCCCGAAGATGTGGCGACGCGCTTCAACCTTGCGGGCATGAGCGGTACCCATGCCATCGGCCATACCCGCATGGCGACGGAATCCGCGGTCACGACCGCAGGCGCGCATCCGTTTTCCACCGGGCCGGACCAGTGTCTGGTGCATAACGGTTCGCTGTCGAACCATAACACCCTGCGCCGCCAGCTCGTGCGCGAAGGGCTGACATTCGAGACCGAAAATGACTCGGAAGTGGCGGCAGGATACCTGTCATGGCGGCTGTCGCGCGGTGAGCGGCTTGATGAAGCACTGACCGCTTCGCTGGCTGATCTGGACGGGTTCTATACCTTCGTTGTCGGCACGCGCGACGGTTTTGCCGTGCTGCGTGACCCCGTGGCCTGCAAGCCCGCCGTCATGGCCGAAACGGATGATTACGTGGCGTTCGCTTCCGAATACCGTGCCTTCGCCCAGCTTCCCGGCATCGGGAATGCAACCGTTTTCGAACCCGAGCCCCAGCGCGTCTATCATTGGGAACACGCATAATGAGCAACATGCAGGAAATCGATCTGGCGGAATGCACGCTGCGGGATGCAAACAGCCAGTTGCAGGGTGAGGACGTAACCGGCGCATGGGTTATCCGTAACCCGCGCGGCCGTCATGCCCTGGCTGTCGGGCTGACCGCGCCGGTGGATGTGCTGGTGGACGGGCAGGCGGGTTATTACGCCGCCGGGATGAACCAGCGCGCCAATGTCACCATCAACGGCAATGCCGGTCCCGGCGTGGCCGAGAACATGATGAGCGGTCGCGTGCATGTATCGGGCAACGCCAGCATGGCCGCCGGTGCGACCGGTCATGGCGGACTGCTGGTCATCGATGGCGACGCTGGTGCGCGCTGCGGTATCTCCATGAAGGGGATCGACATCGTCGTGCGTGGCTCGGTCGGGCATATGAGCGCGTTCATGGCGCAGTCCGGCACGCTGGTCGTATGCGGCGAAGCGGGCGAGGCGCTGGGGGACAGCCTGTACGAAGCGAAGCTGTTCGTGCGCGGTGACGTGAAAAGCCTTGGCGCGGACTGCGAGGAAAAGGAGATGACGCCACAGGATCTGGCCCATCTGCAATCCCTGCTCGATCGCGCCGGGATTACGGAATATCCGGCCGACAGCTTCCGTCTCTACGGGTCCGCCCGCCGCCTGTATCACTTCCACGTTGATAACGCCGCTGCTTACTGAGGCCATCATGACAGACAACAGCAAGAAAATCCCCCGGACAAAGCCGCGTTTTTCAGCAACGTTCGACCCGTTCACCATTTCCGAAATCCAGCGTGCCGCCGCAACGGGCATCTATGACATCCGTGGCGCGGGCACGAAGCGCAAGCTGCCGCATTTCGATGACCTGCTGTTCCTTGGCGCATCCATTTCGCGTTATCCGCTGGAAGGCTACCGGGAACGCTGCGATACCGATGTCGTGCTGGGTACGCGTTTCGCCAGGAAGCCCATTCGCCTCAAGACGCCGGTAACGATCGCGGGCATGTCTTTCGGCGCGCTGTCGGCACAGGCGAAGGAAGCGCTGGGGCGTGGCGCGAGCGCCGTCGGAACGTCCACCACCACGGGTGACGGTGGCATGACGCCCGAGGAGCGCGGACATTCCTCCATTCTGGTCTATCAGTACCTGCCGTCGCGCTACGGCATGAACCCCGATGACCTGCGCCGCGCCGATGCAATCGAGGTCGTGGTTGGGCAGGGTGCGAAGCCCGGCGGCGGCGGCATGCTGCTGGGACAGAAGATTTCCAGCCGTGTTGCGAAGATGCGCGACCTGCCCGAAGGGATCGACCAGCGTTCCGCCTGTCGCCATCCCGACTGGACCGGTCCCGATGATCTTGAAATCAAGATCGAGGAACTGCGTGAAATCACCAACTGGGAAAAGCCGATCTATCTCAAGATCGGCGCCAGCCGCCCGTATTACGATGTTTCGCTGGCCGTGAAGGCCGGGGCGGACGTGGTCGTGCTGGACGGCATGCAGGGTGGCACGGCGGCGACGCAGGAAGTGTTCATCGAACATGTGGGCCTGCCCATCCTTTCGGCCATCCGTTCCGCCGTGCAGGCGCTGCAGGATCTGGGCATGCACCGCAAGGTGCAGTTGATCGTGTCCGGCGGTATCCGCAGCGGTGCTGACATGGCCAAGGCGCTGGCGCTGGGTGCGGATGCGGTCGCCATCGGCACGGCGGCCCTTGTCGCGCTGGGGGACCAGAGCCCCGATCTGGCCGAGGAATATGCCCGCCTTGGCACGGTTCCCGGTGCCTATGACGACTGGCAGGACGGACGCGACCCCGCAGGCATCACCACGCAGGACCCCGAACTGGCCGCGCGGCTGGACCCGGTTCTGGGTGGGCGGCGTATCGCCAATTACCTGTCCGTCATGACGATGGAAGCGCAGGCGATCGCGCGTGCCTGCGGCAAGAGCCACCTGCATAACCTCGAACCCGAAGACATGGTCGCCCTCACCATGGAAGCGGCGGCAATGACCCGAATTCCGTTGGCCGGTACGGAATGGTACCCCGGAAAAGGCAGTTTCTGAAGTGATTGCAGGGACGTCGCCTGACCGGGGGCGTCCCTTCTCCTTCTTTTGCGCAATACTGGATAAACGGAAGTTCTGGTGATGGTTCAAGACACGACCAGCGGGCGTGAACCCGTTGACCTTGCCGCCGTGGCTGAAGAGCGGGGCATACGGTATTTTCTTATTTCCTTTACGGATCTGTCCGGTGCGCAGCGCGCGAAACTGGTCCCGGCTGCGGCCATAAAGGGCATGCAGAAAAACGGGGCGGGCTTTGCCGGTTTTGCCGCCGCGTTCGAGTTTTCTCCCGCTGATCCCGACCTTGTCGCGGTGCCCGATCCGTCATCGCTGATCCAGCTTCCATGGAAACCGGAAGTCGGCTGGCTGGCCTCCGACCTGAAAATGCACGGGGAATGGGTCGAACAGGGACCACGTAATACCCTGCGGCGCATGATCGCGCGTGCCACGAAGCATGGGCTGACGGTCAAGACGGGCGTGGAATGTGAATTCTTCCTGCTGACGCCGGACGGGCAGGCCATTGGTGACGCGCATGATAACGCGGCCAAATCCTGTTACGACGCATCGGCGCTTATGCGGCGGTACGATGTGATTGCCGAACTGTGCGACGCCATGCTCGGCCTTGGCTGGGAGCCGTACCAGAACGACCATGAAGACGCGAATGGCCAGTTCGAGATGAACTGGATATTTGATGAAGCCCTCATCACCGCCGACCGGCATGTGTTCTTCAAATTCATGGCGCGGTCCATTGCGGAAAAGCATGGCCTGCGGGCCACCTTCATGCCCAAGCCCTTCATGCACCTGACGGGCAGCGGGTGCCATGCCCATATCTCGTTGTGGAATGGCGACACGAACATCTGTTACGCGGAAAACGATCCGCTGGGCCTGTCGGAACAGGGCTATAATTTTGTCGGTGGCCTGATCGAGAATGCGGATGCGCTGTGTGCGTTCCTCAACCCGGTGGTCAATTCCTACAAGCGCATCAATGCGCCGCGCACGGTATCGGGTGCGACATGGTCGCCCAATTCCGTGACCTATGCCGGCGACAACCGGACCCACATGATCCGTGTGCCGGGCAAGGGACGTTTTGAAATGCGCCTGCCCGATGGTGCGGCCAATCCGTATCTGCTGCAGGCGTCCCTGCTGGCGGCGGGACTGGATGGTCTGGAACGCAGGATCAATCCGGGCGCGCCATTGGATATCAACATGTATACCGAAGGCCACAAGGTAAAGGATGCCAAGAAACTGCCCCTGAACCTGCTGGATGCGGTAAGGGCGCTGGACGCATCCGATGCGATGCCGCGTATACTGGGCAAGGGACTGGTCGAGCCGTATGCACGGCTGAAAATGGCGGAATGGAATGCCCATTGCGGTCATCTGTCGGAATGGGAGCGGCAGACGACACTGGACTGCTGAGTGGTATAAGCAGGGTTTATACTTTATGGCCGGTCGTCGCGTGGATAACCGGCGCAACCGGCCATAAAGGCTGCACGGCATGGGCCCTGATCCCGCCCTGACCCTGTAATATACAAAAAGATACTTGATCGTAATGGTTGGCGTGGCACTGTCATCGCATCATTTGCCATGCACCGCAGGATCAGGACGATATGACAGCACTGACCCCTTTCCGCCATCACGTTGGTAGCAGCATGGCCCGCCGCGGGCCGGATGCCTGACATGGCGGGGGGCGGAGGGCTGACGCGGCGGCGCGTCATCGGCAATGCCGTGGTCGTGGCAGGCAGTAATGCAGCGGGTTTTGACGCCCTCGCGGCAATGGTGCCCGACCGGGTGCAGCCGCGCAGCATGCCCTTCGGCCCCGATCGTGTGACCCTGCTGCCTTCACCGTGGCTTGATGCGATGGAGGCAAACCGCCGCTATCTGCTGTCGCTCGATGCCGACCGCCTGCTGTCGGGTTTTCGCACGCAGGCGGGACTTGCACCCCGTGCCCCGGTTTATGGCGGCTGGGAATCCGATACGATAGCCGGGCATACGCTGGGGCATTATCTCAGTGCGCTGGGCTATGTGCGCGTGCAGGCGCGTTGCGACAGGGCGGGGGAGCGTATCGCCTATATCGTGGCGGAACTGGCAGCATGCCAGCGCGCGCGGGGTGACGGGTTTGCGGGCGCGTTCACCCGGCGCACCCCGCAGGGCAAAATTGAACCCGGCATATATGTATTTGATGAAATCCGCCGGGGCGATATCCGCGCAAAACGCTTCAGCCTGAACGGGGCATGGGCGCCGCTTTATAACTGGCACAAACTTCTGGCGGGCCTGCTGGATGTGGACAGGTTATGCGCAACCCCCGGTGCGCGGGACGTGGCGCTGGGGCTGGCTGGTTATATCGACAGCGTATTCGCCACGCTGGATGACGCGCGGACGCAACAGGTCCTGTCGTGTGAATATGGCGGTCTGAATGAGTCCATGGCCGAACTTTACGCCCGCACTGGCGATATGCGCTGGCGTGCGCTGGCGCGGCGGATCAGCGATCGCGCCACCATGGCGCCCCTCTGTGCCGGTCGGGATGAACTGGACGGACTGCACGCCAATACAATGATCGCCAAGACCGTTGGCGCGGCGCGGGTGTATGAAACCACGGGTGACAGGCAGGCGGCGGTGGCTGCGCGCACGCTATGGTCTTCAGTCACTGACCGGCGGTCCTATGCCTGCGGCGGGACGGGTGATTTCGAATATTTTACGACGGCGGGGCCACATGGGCCGGGGGATATGGGCGCGCATATCAATGCCCGTACGTGTGAAACCTGCGCCACCTACAACATGCTCAAGCTGACCCGTCATATTCATGGCTGGTCCCCTGATGCGGCGCAGTTTGATTATTATGAACGCGCCCACCTGAACCATATCATGGCCCAGCATGATCCGCAGACCGGCATGTTTACATATATGCTGCCGATGGGAACGGGTGCTGCGCGTGATTTTTCCATGCCTGCCGATGATTTCTGGTGCTGTGTGGGCACGGGGATGGAAAGCCATGCCCGCCATGGGGAGTCGATCTGGTGGCAACGGGGCCGGGATGAAATTACGCTCAACCTGTTCATTCCATCCGAACTGCAATGGCATGAACGGGGCGCGCGGATCGTGCTGGATACGCGCTATCCGCTGGATGGGCAGGTGACGCTTTCCATCCGCGAGATTACGGGGACTGATCCGTTCACGCTGGCGCTGCGTGTGCCCCGCTGGGCGGGACAGCCGCGTCTGCTGCTTAATGGCAGGCCAGTTGCCGCTGTCGTGGAGCGGGACGGGTATGTGCGTATCCGCCGTGTGTGGCGGGCGGGGGATACGCTGGGTATGGCACTGGTTTTTACCCTGCGGCAGGAACCCGCCCCCGGTGGTGGGGTGCTGGCCCCATCGGCCTTTTTCTACGGACCGCTCCTGCTTGCTGCTGATCTGGGGCCAGCGCGTGGGGAATGGCCATGGCGACAGCCCCAGCCCGCGCTGATTGCTGATGATGCGTGCGCCCTGCCTGTTCGGATGAATGACGGGAATGGCATCGCCTTTCGCGTGGCGGCCCTGTCAGCCGGGCAGGGGGCATGGCCCGGTGAACTGGTGCTGCGGCCGTTTGCGCAGATGCAGGCACGGCTGGCCGCGCCTTATCTGCCCTGCATTCCGGTAGCGGCATGGACGCCCGCACTCCGCCAGCAACTGCTTGCCGCAACGCGCGATGCCGATGATGCACAGGTGGTTGATGCTGTCGATCCGGCGCGTCCGCATGCCATGCGTGGCGCGGTGATGTGTAATCGTCTGGGGCGGGCGGGATGGATTACCGCGACGGACATGCGTGTGCACCTGCATGTGGCCGCGCAGCCCGTGGCGCTGCGGGTCCTGTATTACGACGATGATGTCAACCGCCTGTTCACCGTGCGGGTGAACGGCCATGTCATTGCGACGGAAAATCTGGATGGCCGTAACCCCGGCGTTTTCGCATGGCACCGCTATGACATCCCGCCCGACATTGTTGCGCGACGGCGGCAGGTCGAAGTCAGTTTTGTCGGCGCGGGTGCGCGCGGGGTGGGGCAGGTATTCGGCGTGCAGACCATCCACGCCTGATCGTCGCCGTCTTACGTGGGGAGGGCCAGTATGCCATCTTTCCGGTCCCGAACGCGGGTGGGGTATCTGAAGCTCCCGCCGTGTGACTGTCTGGAAAATGGTACCGAATGAAAAAGATATTTCTCATAAACGGCGGCAAGGCTTTCGCCCATTCCCATGGCCGCCTGAACGCCACATTGCATGACATTGCAGCCGAACATCTGACCGCCGCAGGTTTCGAGATCCGCCGGACGACCATTGACGCGGGATACGATATTGAAACGGAGATTGAAAATCACCTGTGGGCCGATGCGCTGATCCACCAGTTTCCGGCATGGTGGATGGGCGTGCCATGGACGGTAAAGAAATACCTTGATGAGGTCCTGACGGCGGGGCACGGTCGTCTTTATGCAAATGACGGTCGTAGCCGGGCGCATCCCGAACGTCATTATGGTTCCGGCGGGCTGTTGGATAACCGGCGCTACATGATTTCCACAACATGGAACGCCCCGCAGGAGGCGTTTACCGACCCTGCCCAGTTCTTTGAGGGCAGGGGCGTCGATGCCGTTTTCTTTCCCTTTCACAAGGCGTTGGAATTCCTTGGCATGTCCGGGCTGCCTACTTTTCTGGCCACCGATGTGATCAAGGCGCCTGCGGTTGACGTGACGCTCAGCCGCTACCGCCAGCATCTGGGCGAAGTATTCGGTAACGCAGCCTGACGGCCCTGACCGGCCCGGTTCCCCTGCCATAACGGCGGGGAAACCGGGCCTGAAGGATGAAGCCAGGGCTGAAAACGCGCCCTTAGTGGTTTTCCAGTGTGGGGGACAGCACGGGACCGGTCAGGTTGTCATCCGGGTCGGCGCCATGCGTATGGGGGGCAGGCACATCGCCGGTCGCACGGGCGTTATGCAGGCCGGAATACTGCATGGGATCGACCGAAAACAGGCTGTTGGGCGCGGGTAGCTGCGCCGCATCCCAGCCGCCGCCACATGCCCGGATCAGGCCGATCTGGGCCTGCAGGTAGCGCGTCTGCACTTCCACCTGCTGGATGCGGGCATCAAGCGTGCTGACCTGCGCGATCAATACGTCCAGATAGGCGGCAAGCCCCCCTTTATACAGGTTCATCGTAATGTCCTGCGTCTGGCTGGCAGCCCCCACGGCGGCGCGCAGGCGGCCATTTTCACCATCCAGCCGGTTGGTGCGCGACAGGCCATCTTCCACGTCGCGGAACGCGTTCAGCACGGTTACCCGGTAATGGTCGCGTGTTTCACGATAGGCGGACCAGCTCTGCTGCAACTGTGCGCGGCGCAGCCCGCCTTCGAATACCGGCATGGTAACGGTGGCGCCGTAGGACCACATGCTGTTGGCCAGATTGGCCAGGTTGAAGCCATTATCGTCAAACCCGCCATCCATATGGAACGAGACATGCGGGTAGAACGCCGCCCGTGCGATCCCGATACTGCGGTTGGCCTGCGCCATCTGGCGTTCCGACATGGCGACATCCGGCCTGCGTTGCAGCAGTTCGGAAGGCATGGCGGGGCTGAGTGCAAAACGGGTGGCGTTCAGGTGGCTGTCCGCCGGCAGATGAAAGGCGGAGGGCGCGACGTTGACCAGAACCGCGATGGCATGTTCCATCACCTCACGCTGGGCCTGAATGTCCAGCAGATGGGCCTGCGTGGTGTAAAGCTGGTTTTCAGCGCGGGCCACATCCAGCCGCGATGCCGCCTGATCCGCCAGCCGCGTGCGCGTGACCCGCAGGGATTCCTCATAATACCCGATCGACTGGGTATAGATCGCAGCCTGCGCGTCCAGTCCGCGCAGGGTGAAATAATCGGTGGCCAGTTCCGATTGCAGGCTCAGACGTGCTGCCGCATATTCGGCGGCCTGTTCCTGCGCGAAGTCTTTCTGCAGCCTTATGCGATTGCGGATGGAGGACCAGAAATCCGGCTCCCACGACGCCATGCCGCCATAGAATTCATCCGAATCCGTAATCGGCCCCTTGTAGCGGAACAGCCGCTCGGCGGAGCTTTTGTTGTTGCTCCCCCCGAACGCCAGCCCGAAATGCGGAAGCAGGTCGGACCGGGCCTCGCTTACGATGGAGCGGGCCTGCAGGAAGCGTTCGGATGCCGCCTGCAGATCCCCGTTATGGTCGGTCGCCTGAGCCTCAAGCGTATCGAGTTGCGGGTCGCCAAAGCGTGTCCACCATCCGGCGCGGATGCTGTCATCCATGGGGTGGGCCACGCCGAACGGGGCCTGCCCTTCCCATGTGGTGGGAATGACGTAATGGGGCGCATGGTAGGCGGGTGCGAGATCGCACCCCGCCAGTGACAGCAGCGACAGGACGCAGGCCCCGCCCATCGATACGGAACGGCGGATGTCACGCACCATCATTCATCGTCCTTTTCAGATGCGTCGTTGCTGTATCCGGTTGCGGGCTGGACGACATGGACCTTCTCGCCTTCCAGAAGGTCGGCAGGCGGGTTGTCGATGATCCGGTCGGAAGGCGACAGGCCGGAGAGGACCTGCGTTGACCCATCCCCCATGCGGCCGACCGAAATGCCACGGAAATGGGCCGTATCCTGTCCGTCCACCACCGCGACCTGCATGCCATGTTCCTGAAACACCAGCGCCCCGGTGGGTATGCTCTGGTGGCCTGACTGTTCCGGGGCACTCAGGCTGACGGCGGCAAACGTGCCGGGCCACAGTGCATGGTCCGTATTGTCGATGATGAATTCACTTACGCTGGTGCGGGTATCGGGATCATATCCGCCTGATACGGTCAGGAACCGGGCCTCGAACACCCGGTCGGGAAACTGCGGCACATGCACCTGCGCGCGTAGGCCGGGCTGCAGGATGTAGGACATGTTTTCGGGAATGGAGACGAACAGGCGCATCTGATGCGTGTCCGCCACGCTGAACAGTTCGCTAGCCCCCCCGTTGGCGTTCAGGTTGCCACCCCCTTCATGCACGTAGTCGCCTACGTTGATGGCGCGTTCTGTCACCACGCCATCGAAGGGGGAAACAATCACCTTGAACCGTTCCAACGCCGCGTAGCGGTCCAGATTATGGCGCGCGGCCTCCAGATCGGCGGCGGCTGATTTTTCGTTCGCGTCCTGCACCGATACCGACTGCCCGGACACGGCCTGTGACTTGCCCATAAGCCGCCAGCGCTGCGCCGTTACCACGGCAAGGTCGTATTTCGCCTGCGAGGACTGAAGGTCGGCCTGTGCCTGCGCGAACTGGGCATCAAGGCCGGGCGTGTTGATTTCCGCCAGAACGTCGCCGCTTGAAACATGCGCGCCGTAGTCCTTGTACCACATCTGCACATACCCGGACACCTGCGGGTAGATCGGCGCCTGGTACCACGCGTCGATCGTGCCGGGCAGGTCAAGGCTGACCTGCCGTGCTTCGGGACGGGGCGAGATGACCATGACATCCGGCACGGCAGCCGCCATTGCATCGCGGCGCAGATCGCCCGCGTGATGCACGCGTTCGACCAGCAGGTAGCCACACCAGCCCAGAAACACGGCGGCACCAGCCATTATTATGATTTTCGATGATTTTGCGGTCGACATCAGTTCATTTCCTCCCGGCTCCGGGTCGGGCGGTTGTGCAGGATTGCGTAAACACACGGCACAAACAGAAGGGTGGATACGGTGGCCACCAGCAGCCCGCCAATTACGGCGCGGCCCAGCGGGGCGTTCTGCGAATTGCTCATCGCCATAGGCACCATGCCAATGATCATGGCCAGCGCCGTCATCAGGACGGGACGGATACGGCCGTACCCCGCCTCGATCGCGGCACGGAGGGCGTCGCCATGTTCCTCGATCCGTTCGCGTGCGAAGGAGACGACAAGGATGGAGTTGGCCGTGGCTGTCCCCATGCACATGATCGCCCCCGTCAGCGCGGGCACGGACAGGCGCGTATGGGTCAGGAACAGCGCCCATGCGATCCCCGCCAGCGCGCCGGGCAGGGCGGTGATGATGATGAAGGGGTCAAGCCACGACTGGAAATTGACCACGATCAGCAGGTAGATCAGCATGACCGACACCACCAGCCCGAAGATCAGTTCCACATAGGAATGCTGCATGGTTTCGGTCTGGCCCCGGATGGCGACCGCCGCGGTGGAGGGGACCATGCCCCGTGTTTCGTGCAGCACACGTTCCACGCCCTTTGTGACCTGACCCAGATCCGCCCCTTCGGCGGAGACATAGATGTCAACTTCCGGCATGGAATTGAAATGCGAGACCTGTCCCGGCGTGCCGGTTGCCGTGACGTTGCTGATCCCGCCCAGAAGCTGCATGTGCCGCCCCTGCGGATCGCCATCGCCCTTGTCCACCGGTATGGTCATGAGGTTGTTGAAATGGGTAAGCTGATCCTGTGACACATAGACATTCAGCGGGAAGGTGATGCCTGTCTGCGGGTCCAGCCAGTATTGCGGGTCTACCGTCTGGCTGCCTGACAGGGTCATGAGTTCGTTGTTGGCCAGATCGGCTTCCGTCATGCCGGTGGCCTGCCCGAAGGTGCGGTTGCCCTGCACGAACAGGGTGGGCGTTTTCATGGTCTGCTGGATGGTCACGTCGGCCGCACCGGGCACCAGCCGCAGCCGGTTGACCAGCTGGCGGGCGTATTCGTAATTGTCGCGCAGGTCCGGCCCCGAAATCTGCACGTCAATGGGCGAAGGCGAGCCGAAATTCAGGATCTTGGCTGTAAGGTCGGCAGGCTGGAAGGTAAAGACCGTGCCGGGAAAACGTGCCGACAGGTCACGGCGCAGGACGGCGCGGTAATCCCATACCGGCGTTTCCTCGTCCTTCAGGGCGATGGTGATGTCGCAGTCCTGCGTGCCGATGGTTGGGGTAGGAATGAAGGCCTGGTTATGCGCGCCTTCAGGCAGGCCGCAGTTTTCGATCATGGTATCGACCTTGCCGGGAAACAGCGCCCTGACGCGGTCTTCCACCAGTGAGGCTTCGCGGCCAGCGACCTCGATACGGGTGCCCAGTGGGGCGCGCATGTGCATCTGGAGCGTGCCGGATCTGGTTTCGGGAAAGAAGTCGCGCCCGGCCATGAAATAAAGCCCCATCGAGCATATCGACACACCCAGAAAGATGCCCACGAAGCGCTGCCGCCGTTCAACGGCCCGGCGCAGGACGCCGGCATACTGTTCGCGGAATGTGTTGAACCCGCGTTCAAATGCCTGCTGGAAGCGTTCGGGCAGACGGGTGGGATATTGCAGGTTGTGGACCTGCGGTTCGCAATGATGGGAATCCCCATGTCCCGCCACGCTGTGCCCGGCCAGAAGGTATTTGGCCATGGTCGGCACCAGCGTGCGCGACAGGATGAAGGACGCGATCATGGCGAAGATGATGGCTTCCGCCATGGGCATGAACAGCCAGCCTGCCACGCCGCTCAGCCCGAACAGGGGCAGCCAGACAATGCAGATGCAGGTGGTGGCGACAAAGGTGGGAATGACGATCTGGTTGGCGGCGTCGATAATGGCGGGTTCAAGCTGCTTGCCCATTTCCAGATGCGCGTCGATGTTCTCGATCATGACGGTGGCGTCATCGACCAGGATGCCCACCGCCAGCGCCAGACCGCCCAGCGTCATGACGTTGATCGTCTGCCCCGCCCAGTGCAGGCCGATAATGGCGCACAGGATCGCAAGCGGGATGGATGTTGCGATGATGACGGTCGGCCGCCATGAGCCAAGGAACAGCAGCACGATCATGCCGGTCAGGAAGGCCGCGGTCAGCATTTCGCGCACCACGTCGAAAATCGAATCCTTCACGAAGATCGACGCATCCCCCAGAATGCTGATCTTCACATCGGGCGGCAGCAGTTTCTGGATACGCGGCAGCAGCGCCTTGGCCCCCGCCACGACATCCAGTGTCGAGGCATCGCCACTTTTCATGACAACGATCTCGACCCCCTGCTGGCCCTTGACCAGTACGAGGTTCGTCTGTGGATGGCCGCCGCGATAGACCTCGGCTACGTCATGCACGTAGATTACGGCGTTGCCCACGCGTTTGACGGGAATATCGCCCAGTTCCTTCATGGAACGCGGGGTGGCGTTGGTCTGGACCATCCAGTCCGTGGACGAGATTTTCTGGTCGCCCGCTGGCAGGACGATATTCTGCCCGCGCAGCGCGTTCTGCACGTCCATGGCGGAGAGGTGATGCGCCTGCAACTGCTGCTGGTTCAGCGATACCATGACGAAGCTGTCCATCCCGCCATAGGCCTGCGGCACAACGGCGCCGGGCACGGTCACCAGCAGGGGACGGACGCGGATCATGGCCAGCTTGAACAGGTCGGACGGCGTCTGCCGGTCGGAGGTGACCTGCAGCGTCAGCACCGGCACGGATGAGGCATCAAGGCTCATCACCATGGGGGAGGGAATGTTTTCCGGTAGCTGTTTTATCACCGTCTGGGAAATGGCGGTGACTTCCGCTTCGGCCTTGCCAATATCCGTTCCGGGCTGAAAGTATATGTTTACGATGCCGCGCCCATAATACGAACTGCTTTCCATATGTTCGATACCCTCGACAGTCGAGGTTACCATCAGTTCGTAATTATAGATGATGCGGCCCGCGAATTCCTCCGGCAGCATGCCGCCATAGGTCCAGACAACGGACACAACCGGAATGCGGATATTGGGGAATACATCCGTCGGCGTACGGAATACCGACATGATGCCAAAGACCACGATAAGGATCGATAGCACCACAAAGGTATAGGGCCGACGCAGTGCGGTGACTACGATGGCATTCATGGGATGGAAAATTCCCTATGTTATTATAAGCGTAGTTTTTTGCGGAACGGTCCGCGATATCTGCGTGGGTCCTGTCGTATTATTTACGGAATACGGACCGGATGGTACGCATGACTTATGGAATACAGGATATCGTGACGGGAAAAGACATGGCGGCCCACTCCGGCGTGATTGGTGGCAGCATGCCGGGATGGATTCATGTGGCATCTGCTTATGCGACAGATACCGTTTTTTTTTACAAAGTATGAACGGTTAATATTTAAAATAATTTTTCATTACAGGTAATTTGTTTCATAATTACCAATACTTAATAAAGTAATTTTTAAGGAACCTGAATGTTCTAATTAACAGTGCAGATCAGATCGAACCTGTTCTTTGTCATGACATATCGGCGGCCCGGGGTATGTTGCGGTATGAAACACGACCACACGCATTATTGCCATCATGGCATGATGGACGGTCCGGTTATTACAGTATTGCCTGCCCGGTCCTGTATGGTGGCAGGATGCAGAAAGATCGCTGTCCGACCATGATTTCAGGACAGGACACAGATTGTTCTATTGCCACGCAGCAGGGCAACCTGTTTGATACGATATGGAAATGTTAACCCGCTGTGAGTGGTCATGGCAGCAGAGCAGGAAAAAACCATGAATACCCGCCCCTATCGTATCGGGCAGATCGTCCCCAGTTCCAACCTGACCATGGAAACAGAGATCCCGGCCCTTCTGGCCGCACGTCAGTTGATCCGGCCCGAACGCTTTACCTTTCATTCGGCGCGCATGCGGATGAAGACCGTACGTAAGGAAGAACTGGCATCCATGGATGCGCAGTCCGACCGCTGCGCGCTGGAACTGAGTGACGCGCATGTGGATGTGCTGGGCTATGCCTGTCTGGTCGCGACGATGTCCATGGGGCTTGGCTATCACCGGGTATCTGAAAAACGGCTGCATGAATGCACGCAGGCCAATGATGGTCCCGCCCCGGTGGTAACCAGCGCAGGCGCGCTGGTGGATGGCCTGCGTGTCCTGAAGGCACGGCGCATCGTTCTGGTCGCGCCCTACATGAAACCGCTGACACGGCTTGTGGTCGATTACCTGCAGAACGAGGGTTATGAGGTCATCGACCACATCGCGCTGGAAATTCCCGATAACCTGGATGTGGCGCGGCATGACCCGGCGCGGCTGCCGTCCATCGTGGCCGGACTGAATTATGCCGATGCGGATGCCATTGTAACCTCCGCCTGCGTGCAGATGCCCTCCCTTCCGGTCATCCCCCGGATCGAAGCCCTGACCGGAAAGCCGGTGCTGAGTGCTGCGGTTGCAACCACCTACGCCATGCTGGACCGGCTTGGGCTGGAAACCATCGCACCGGGCGGCGGCGCATTGCTGTCAGGTGCTTACTGGCAACCTGCGGCAGAAAAATGATCGTAGCGGCTGCGCGTGGGTGAAGATGGGGCGCGTCATGCCCCGTCGAACTGCGTGTCCATTTGCCCGATACCTGCCCGGAATTCCCGTTCTTTGTGGCGGGCATGATGAAGGTGTTTAACGGATTTCACCGGTCCTGAAAGTCGCCACTTTTTCCTGTCCGGTATGACGGGACGGGAAAGGTACGCGGCGTTACGTTTCTGTATGGAAACATGATGGGCGTTAGTGAGTACTGCCATGAATGCTGTTTCCCCCACGGGCATGAGTGAACACGATCCCGCCCTGCCGCGCCTGTGCGCGCGCGTGGCGTGGCGGCTGCTGCCGCTGCTGTTTCTGGGTATGCTGGCGTCTTACCTTGACCGGGTGAATGTCGGCTTCGCCAAGCTGCGCATGCTGTCCGACCTGTCCATGAGCGAGGCTTCGTACGGCGCGGGAGCAGGGCTGTTCTTTCTGGGCTATATTTTATGCGAGATACCCAGTAACGCGCTCATGATCCGTTTTGGTGCCCGGCGCTGGCTGGCCCGTATCCTGATCACGTGGGGCATCTGTTCCGGTGCGATGGCGTTCGTGCATTCTGCTGGCCTCTTTTACCTGCTCCGCCTGCTTCTTGGCGTGGCGGAAGCCGGGTTCATGCCCGGTGTCCTGTTTTATCTGTCGCAATGGTTTCCACCGGGCTACCGCGCACGGGTAACAGGGTGGTTCATGGTCGGGATACCACTGGCCAGCGTGATTGGTGGCCCGGTTTCCGGTCTGATCCTTGGCCGGATGGAAGGGGCGATCGGCATTGAAGGCTGGCGCTGGCTGTTTTTTCTTGAAGCCATGCCGCCGGTCCTGCTGGGTCTTATGGTCTTCTTCTGCCTGCCCGACCGGGTGGAGAATGCCCGGTTCCTGACCGAACGGGAGAAAACACTTCTCATCACCCATCGCGTCATGCCCGATCATGCCCATGTGCTGCAGGGTATAAAGGCGGCATTGTGGGACCGGCGTATATGGAAACTGGGGCTGGCGGATGGCGCGTTGCTGCTGGGGCTTTATACAATCGCGTTCTGGATGCCATCGCTGCTGCATGATGCAGGTGTGCATTCCCTTGTGCGGACCGGGGTTCTGACGGCCATACCGAATATAGGGGCCGCAGTCGCCATCATGCTGATCGGCTGGGATTCCGACCGGACGGGGGAACGGCGCTGGCATATCATCGTGCCCATCCTGATCGGGGCGCTGAGCATGGCGCTGCTGCCACTGGCGCGTGGCAACCTGACGCTGGCCATCATGCTTATTACACTGGCGAATATGGGTATTATTGGTGCGCTGGCCCCGTTCTGGGCGCTGCCTTCGCTATTGCTGACCGATACCGCAACCATTGCGGCGGGTCTGGCGCTGATTGGCGGCATATCCAATCTGGCGGGTTTCATGGCTACGGGGCTGATTGGGTGGGCAAGAAGCATGGCGCCCGGATCGTGGGGAATTTTCGTTATTTTCGCAGGGTTTGTTGCCATGGGGGCGGCTCTTGTATGGTCCATTCCCGAAGTGGCTGCCCGCGCAGACAGGGACAGGACATGAAGTTTTTGGTGAAGCTTTTTTCAAAAAACTTTATGAAACACCGCCTTTGTGAAGAAAAAGGCAGCACCCGGAAATGTCTGTTTTCATATGTTAATGAATTATTTTCAGACCATCTACCAACGCGGGCGAAGCCGTGGCCGCGTTATGCTAGGGAAGGTGAATAAAGGCCCATGGGGCGGGATATCGGGAATGGAAAAGGTCGCGGACGGTGAATGACAGAAGGGATGATGAGGTCATGGCATATGATCTCAATAAACAGATCGGCCATCTTTTGCGGCGTGCCTATCAGCGTCATACTCACCTGTTCCAGACCGCCATTCCCGACGAGCATCTGACATCGGTGCAACTGGCGGTGATCGCCACCATTTTCCGCGAGGGTGAGCGGTCGCTCATGTATATTGGCCGGGTTACGGCAATAGATCACGCAACCCTGCGCGGTATCAGCCTGCGTCTGAAACAGCGAGGGTTGATAAGGATACGCAGCAACCCCGATGACAGGCGCGAACGTCTTGTCTCCCTTACCAGAGAGGGAGAAGAAGCCGCCCGCCTGTATATCCCGCAGGCCGCCCATGTGACGGAACTGACGCTGGAACCGCTCGACCCGTGTGAACGTATCGCCGCGCTGCATGTGTTGCGTAAGCTGGCGGGTGCATAGATGTATAGACTTATAAATTCTGTTAAATCCTGAACGACGGGACGGACTGCATAGCTGTTTATGATGGGCATGATGCAGTCTGCTGTTTCTGATACCGCATGGTCTGTCTGGGAACCTTTGATTGGGGAGGTCCGCCCGAAACGCCGAAGAACCTGCGGCGGACGATATCCGCGATTTTCTGGCGGCATCAGAACGGCGCGAAGTAAAGATGCCCTTCAACGTCAACTGAATCTCCGTCGCTGACGTTCTTGAGTCACGCATCAATCCTGAAAGAATCATGCCCAGGCGCTGCGTGATAGGTCTCCGCAGCAGAACCGGGGCGTGGAGTGCGTCAAGACGCACGCGGGCATGGCGGTCGGTATTGTATTGGCGGTGGTGGATTATGTATATTTTCTGATAAAATCAGCAATGTTCACTGCATGTTGTGGTGTCTTCCGGTCCGGTTCTGTCGGTCTGGTTATATGGATCATGGACGGTGCCGGTAATATGGGAAGCACAACAGGCGGAACGGATCTGCCGCTGAAGGGAGACACGTCGGATGCCGTGCGCGGATGGCGTGCCAGACTGCGTGATGTTGTCGCGGGCGTATCCCTTGCTTCAATGAATATTCCGCAGGTGCTCGGCTATACCCGTATCGCCGCGATGCCTGCGGTCACGGGCCTGTACACGGTTCTGCTGCCGCTGGTGGCCTTTGCCTGTTTTGGCAGTTCGCGGCATCTGGTGGTTGCAGCGGATTCCGCTACTGCCGCGATCTTTTCCAGTGCGCTGGGGCGCATGGCCACGCCCGGCAGCCCGCATTATATGGCGCTGGTCAGCATGGTCGCGCTGCTCAGTGCGGGGTTCCTGCTGGTTGCGCGGCTGTTCCGCCTCGGCTTCCTTGCCGATTTCCTGTCGCGTACGGTGCTGGTGGGATTTATGGCCGGTGTCGGCGTTCAGGTTGCCCTTGCCATGCTGCGTGACATGCTGGGTCTTGCAGTCACCGCGCATAATCCCCTGCTGCAACTGTTCCAGATGCTGGCCCATCTGCCCCGGCTCAGTGTGCCGACAATGGCGCTGTCGGCCTGCGTGGTGGGACTGATAATGCTGGGCGATCGTCTGGCCCCCCGTGTGCCGCTGGGTCTGCTGACCGTAGTGGGGGCCATTGCCGCAAGCATGATGTTCGACCTGTCGCGCTACGGGATCGAGACAATCGGCCTGATTGAAAGTGGCCTGCCGCATCTGGGCCTGCCGCATGTTTCGTGGAATGACATGCTGGCGCTTCTGCCGGTGACAACATCATGCGTGTTCGTGATTATTGCGCAGAGTGCCGCGACATCACGTGCCTTTGCCATGCGGTTCCACGACCGCGTGAATGATAACGCGGACATACTTGGCCTGTGTGCGGCCAATGCGGTGGCCGGACTGAGCGGGACCTTTACCGTCAACGGCAGTCCGACACAGACGGCCATGGCCGCCCGTGCCGGCGCACGCACACAACTGGCGCAGTTGACCTTTGCTGCCGTTACGATGCTGGTATTGCTGTTCCTGACCGCGCCCCTGCGTTACCTGCCGCGTTGTGTGCTGGCCTCCATCGTCTTTACCGTTGCGCTGGGGATGATCGACCTGCGGGCCATGAAAGCCATCTGGCGTGAAAGCCCCGGTGAATATGGACTGGCCATGGCAACCGCCGCCGCCGTGGTGGGGATCGGGGTGGAACAGGGCATATTTCTGGCCATCGCCCTGTCCCTGTTCCGGCATGTGCGGCACAGCTACGAACCCCATACGATGGTCCTGCGCTACGATACCCATACCGGCCTGCTGGAACCTGGTGCCGTCGCCGCGGGGCAGCAGACCGCGCCGGGACTGGTTGTCTATCGTTTCAGCGCGGACCTGTTCTATGCCAATTCCGCGCGGTTCGTGGCGGATGTCCGCCTGTTGGTGGATAATCCGGCCACACCCGTTTCCTGTCTGGTTGTGGAGGCGAGCGCGATTACGGATATCGACTTTTCCGCAGCCAGTGACCTGCGCGATCTGTTTATGGCGCTGCGGCGGCGTAATATCGGCGTTGTATTCGGACGCGTCAGTCCCTACCTGCGGGCGGACATGGACCGCCATCGCATTACGCCGGTGGTGGGGGCGGAAAACCTGTATACCCAGTTGCACACTGCCATCGGGGCAGCGCAGGCGATCGTAAAAGCACGCGGGGAGGCTGCCATCCACAGGCAAGGATAGACCCGAACACCCGCGATGGCACCTTTCCACGTTGCCAGCATAGCAGTTTTGCACCTGTTTCCGGCTATGTGCGTATAGAAAGGGGAACGATTATCCGCCCGGATCCTTTTCATTAAGGGAGTGCGCCCGTTTCAGCATCTGTCGCGACGTGGATAGTCAGTTTTAGGGAAGGAAGTATGAAATCGTTACCATTTGTAAAATGCCAGTCCGTATAATTCTGGCATGAATATTATGGCGTTCAGTCTGCTACCCTGCCTGTCAAGAGAAGGTGCAGGTCCCCCACCCCTAGATGCCAGAGATGAAATGAAAGCCGGGATCTACACGCAAAGCCACATTTCCCCTGTCCAGAAATCCTCTTCGGGTCGGCGTATTGTCCCGCTTCTTATGGCGCTGTTGCCCCTGTCTGGTCTTGCGGGCTGTGGTTATACGGATTCCCGCACCGCTCATCGCGCCCAGATGACCATGATCGGCATGGACAGTACGGATGTACAGTCCTGCGTCGGCATCCCGGATAAAATAAAGAAAATAGATGATAACGTGCAGGTATTTGAGTATGTGCGCACGCTCAATATTCCCGCTGCCAATGATTCCACGCTGTTTCCGTTACAGACGATCGTGAACCTGACGCAAACGGCGCTGGGTGGCGCGGGCAAGACCTGTGTTGCCGACATACGCTTTGAAAATGATAAGGTCACGGACCTGCATTACAGTGGCGATGATGATGAAATCATCGGGGTGGATGGCGTGTGTTCCATCGTGACGCGCGGGTGTATCCGTCGTCCCCTTTCGTCCATGCGGCATGTGAAAAAGGGTATATTGGGGCCGGTATCGGCCTTCCATCCCCCGGCAGCGGAAACGCCGCCTGCGAATACGCCGGTTTCAGCCACAAAGTAATCTGTTGCCGCCAACTTTTTAAGAGCTCCCATACGTTCGTTTTCTTACGCAGATCCCCGCATCATCCCGTGTTGCGGCAGGACGGGAGAAAATGCGGCGAAGGGGAATGGAGCAACAAGTCCAGAAGTGGGGGCGCAGGGGGGGGCGGCTTACGTCTCTTGCCCGGATGGCACGCCCATACGGGCAATGACCTTCAACGCACCGGCCAGACGTTCAATATAGGGGTCATCGTGGTCCTGCCAGTGCCGGTCGTGCAGGATGGCGCGTGCCATGGCCTGTGCCTTCGGGTCATGATCCTGCCATGCCCGAAGGAAGACGCGCAGCCGCCGCTCCAGCCATCGGGACAGGAAGCCCGAGCGTGCCAGTTCCCGCACTGTGATGACTTCAATCCCGACCGTCATGGCGTCAAGCCGCATCTGGATATGGGCCAGCACGACCGGACGGGAAACGCCGTGTGCGTTACGGACCGAGCGGACCATGCTGTCCGCATTTTCCGACAGCCATTGATATACGGACATCCCGTTACGCCGGTCAGCCAGTGCCCATAGCCGCCGCCGCGTCCAGGCTTCGGTGCGCCGCATATGTGCGTCCGGCCGGAAGGGCAGCACCAGCCGGAATGTCCACCATGCGAACAGGACCGCCCCCAGGAACGCGGAAATGCCGTTGAGGAAGGAGACCTCGTCAAACCGCCCCTGATTGGCTGGTCCGATCAGCACCGGCAGGAACATGTTGAATGAAAACGCGTAACCGGCAGTGGCAGGCGTGCGCGCCGCAAGGCCGCCAATCGTCATCGGGACCAGCAGCAGCAGCACCAGTGTTTCCGGCGCCGTCACGGCAGGCATGACCAGAAAGACGAACACGGCGGCAACAGCCGCGCACCATACCGCCCCCTTGAAAAACGGGCTTGAAGCCAGAAGCGGGTTTTCCCGTGTGGCCAGCAGCCCATAGACCAGCGATACAAAGGATACGAAGCCTGCCCCGGCGGGCCAGCCCGTTACCTCCCACAGCAACCACGCGGCCATGATCCCCGCGGCGGCGCGGATGCCGTTTTCCGCCGCTTCCACCGCCAGCCTGCGTGAACGCAGCGCGAAGCGGAACCTGTCGCCCGGAACGGGTGTTTCACACGCCTGTATATGGGTCCGTGCCGCAGCCAGATCGGCCGCGATTCCGTGGCTGTCCGTCATGTCCGCCACCTGCCCGGCAATGGCCATGCCACGCGCGCGCGCGATCAGCATCATCATGTCCGCAAGGGCGGCACGCGCATGGTCCGCGACCCTGCCGCCCTGTGGGCCCATTTCCAGCGTGTCGTATTCCACCCGGCTGTTTGCGCCCACCAGATCGGTCAGCAGGCGGCCCTGTGTCTCGGCGTCGATGCGTCCCTGCGTAAGGGGACCGACATCTCTCGAGACCTCGCTCCACAGGGCGTGGAGCCGGGCAAGCAGGCGGGTGCGCGCCTGTTCGTTCAGGGCGGGAATGAATATCGCCGCCAGCGTCGCCTCACACACGATACCCAGAATGATGTAGGAACCGCGTGACATGGCGATGTTGAACACGTCATCGGGTGCCGTGATGGCCCCGGTGGCCACTATGGCCGATGTAAAGCTTGTGACCAGCAGGCCGTAGGAACGATAGCCGTCAAAAAAGGTGGCGCAGCCGCAGCACAGGCCGATCCATAAGGCCAGTCCCGGAAAAAACAGCCCCGGAGCCTGCGGGAATGCCGCGATCAGCGCCACGGCGGCGGCACAGCCGATCAGGGTGCCCACGACACGCCAGCGTGCTTTGGACAGGGATTCCCCGCGGGAGGACTGGGCCACGACCCATACCGTCAGCGGCGCCCATTGCGGGCTGTCCAGTTCCATCCACATCGCGATCAGTAGCGACAGCGCCGCTGCAAGCGACGTGCGCAGCGCAAACACCATATCGGCGGGGGAAGGGGCAAGAAGCCAGCGCAGTTTTCCATGCCACAGACCGGCGTGGTTGTGAAAGGGGTGGCGCAGGGCGGAGATGAAAGCCTTTGTCTGGCTTCCTGCTGCATCCGTCTCCGCATTCATGGCGCATTCCACCTTCAAAAAAGCATACGCTGCGAAAAACGGCGTTTTTCGTCCAAGTCTTTATAATGATAAAATCATAAGCAGGATTTATCAGAAGTTTTTTTTGGCGTAAGGGCCCTTCAGGTTCACCCGGAAGCCGGACGGAAACGCGCAGGAACAGGGGCGGCAGACCGGCTGGTGCTTTCGGCCCGCGGAAGTGGGGCGAATGTGCCCGATTTCCAGTATATCCACACGCATGGCTGTCGCCCTGTGTCGGCACTGGTTCTCGGTCACTCTTATCCATAATGCCGCAATAGCGGTACCATATAGGCAAGACAGATGAATACGGCCTTCCTTTCCTCCGGCATGATGCTGGCATTTGCGGCGTTTTCTGCGTTCTCGATCAGCGATGCGTATTCAAAGCTGCTGGCCGGGCAACTGGACCCGTTCGAGGTCGCGTTTTCAGGCGGCGTGTTCGGTTTCCTGATCATTCCCTTCATCCGGCGTCCCGATGAATCCTACCGGGATATCTTCTCCACCACCCACCCGCTCATGTGGCTGGTGCGGGCGGTGTCCATTTTCGCCGCCACCGCCGCCAGTGTCGAAGCCTTCATGCTGCTGTCCATGCCTGAAGCGCTTTCGCTCATGTTTCTCATGCCGCTGTTCGTCACCATCCTTTCGGTCGCCCTGTTGCATGAAAAGGTGTCCGGCTGGGCGTGGCTGGCCGTCATTCTGGGCTTCGTGGGCGTGCTGATCGTGCTGCGGCCGGGCGTGCGCGCCATGCATCTGGGGCATCTGTGCGCGCTGATCGCGGCGGTGGCCAATGCCGTGGGGGTTATCGCCTACCGGCTGGCGGGTACCAGCACGCCCCGGCTTTCCCTGTTCGGGTCCAGCCTGTTCGGGCCGCTGATAGGGGACGGGGCGCTCATGCTGGCCCATGCGCACTGGCCGCATGGGGTAAAAACATGGGCGTTCCTGTTCGGCTACGGTTTTCTTGCGGCCCTTGGCCAGTTACTGATGATGATGGCAACCGAACGGGCACCGGCAAACCGGGTCGCGCTGCCGCAATACAGCCAGATGCTATGGGCCGTGGCCTTCAGCTACTTCCTGTTTCATCAACCGCTGGATGGCTGGACGTTCGTCGGGATCGTCGTCGTTACCTTTTCGGGCATGCTGAACTGGATACGCCAGCGTATCCGCTACCGACACATGGCCATGAAGGAAAGACGGGCGGCGAAACAGCGCGCGCAGGCCCAGTATGTCGTCAGCAGGAACTGATCACCCGGCAAGGGGCAGGCCGGGTGTCCGGGCACAGGCGCTCCGGCTACGTGACATGCCGTAGCCGGACGGTGGTGCGGAGCAGGGATTAAAGTTTCATCCCGCCGGAGGCTTCGATACGCTGGGCATTGATCCAGCCGGTATCCGGCCCCAGCAATGCCGCGACCACACCACCGATATCGTCAGGCCGCCCCGCGCGGCCCAGCGCCGTGACCGAGGCGACATAGCCATTGATGTCGCTGTTATCGCGCACCGCCCCGCCACCGAAATCGGTTTCGATCGCGCCGGGGGCCAGCGTGTTCACGGTTATTTTCCGCGCCGCCAGTTCCGTGGCCTGATAGCGGGTCAGCACTTCGACCGCCCCCTTCATCGCGGCGTAGGCGCCATAGCCCGGCAGGCAGAAACGGGTCAGTCCGGTCGAGATATTGAGGATACGGCCCCCATCAGCCATGAGCGGCACGAGCTTCTGCGTCAGGAAAAATGCGCCCTTGAGATGGATGTTGACCAGCGTATCGAACTGCGCCTCGGTCGTTTCCATCAGGGGCGCATGAATCCCGATCCCGGCATTATTGACCAGAAAATTGAAGTGACTGGTCTGCCACTGGGCCAGTGTTTCGGCCACCTGACCGGCAAATGTGTCGAACCCGGCGGCATTAGCCACATCCAGTTGCAGCGTCCGGACCCGGCGGCCCTGCTGCGTCAGTTCCGCCGCCACGGCCTGCGCGCCTTCAAGATTGCTCCGGTAGGTCAGGATGATGTCAACGCCTTGGCGTGCCAGATGCCGGATCATGCTCAGGCCCAGTCCCCTGTCCCCACCCGTAACCAGTGCGATCGGTGCGGTATCTGCCATGTCTCTCTCCATTATCTGTAATGGTGGCCAGCATACAGGGCGGGGTAGGGCCAATAATCCCTGAACTGGCGATCACACCTGTCGCCAGTTCCGAACAATCCGGGACTGACTTCCGGACTTCTGTCGCTTTTCAGTTACTATCCTGTCTCGACATAACATGAACGGCATGGCAGAAGCCGTTGCCAGTAATAATGACGATGGTTTCATTGCCGGAAGCCATTATCCGGCGTGAGCGCCTGTTTTCTCGCGTCTTGAATGTTCCGTATGCCGTGGGGCAAGATGGATAAGGACGAGAGGAGAGGGAATGAAGCCCGTCGCCATGACAGATGCCCCGGTACAGGGATTGCGGGAACGCAAACAGGCCCGCGTGCGCAGTACCCTGATTGCGGAAGCGATGCGGCTGTTTTCCACGCAGGGATACGATCAGACAACGGTGGATGAAATCGCCGAAGCGGCCGAGGTCTCGCGCCGTACCCTGTTCCGCATGTTCGAGACAAAGGGCGACATCGTTCTGGCATGGACAAAGGGCATGACCCAGACCCTGACCGATGCCCTCGCGGCTTGCCCCCGGGACATGCCCGCGGGGGATGCGATGATGCACGCCTTCATTTCCCTTGTGCCCCGTATCGCCGCAAACTGGCAGGATACGTATGATTTTGTCTATCTGATCGAAAAGACGCCGTCCCTGCAGACGGTCAGCCTTCAGAAATATGGCAAATGGGAAGACTGTCTGGCGGAGGGGCTGGCAAGGCGCCTGCCGGTACGCAGGAACCGCAAGATTGCTGCCCGTCTCATGGCGCGTGGCGGCATCGCCATTTTCCGCACGGCGCTGGATGACTGGATCAGGCTGAAGGGTCGTCCCGCACTGGTGCCGCTGCTGCAGAAAACCTATGCGCTGCAGACCGCGCTATGGTCACACCCCGCTGATCCCGAAACGGATGCCCCGGCCTGACCGGCCGGGACATTTCATTGATATGATGGCGGGTTCTCAGTCCAGCCGGACGGAGGGGCGCACGAATACGTCCAGCCAGTCCACAAGGCAGGACACCGTGCCGCGGAAGGTGCCGTACAGTTCAAACTGATGCTGGCGATAGAGCATGATATGCACCAGTCGCGCCGTAATGCCGCGCAGCCAGCCGCCACCGAACACCTTGCCGCCGGGGAAAGTGCCCCAGCCGTTGTAATCGCCCAATGCGACGACCGCGCCCTTGTTGTGGAACGCAAAGGCCGGTAGCGGGCGACCATTGATCCATGCGGGCATGTAGCGTGCCAGATGATGGGCCTGCTGGCGTGCCGCCTGCGCCGTGGGGGCCACCGGCTTTTCGGCAATGAAGGCGCAGTCACCCATGGCGAAGATATTGTCGTCTTCCACCAGTTGCAGGGTGGGACGGACTTCAAGCTGACCGGAGCGCGACAGCTTCAGTTCACCGAATTTGCGCGTGACATCGGGCGCTTTTACGCCTGCGGCCCAGACACGCAGCGTCGCGGGGATGCGGGTGCCGTCCTTGAGCATGAAGCCCTTTTCATCGGCGCCACTGACCATGGCCGATGTCATCACCTCGACCCCGATGGCCTCAAGCTGCTTGGTCGCGGCGGCCGATACGGATTCAGGGAAGGCGGGCAGGATGCGCGGGCCAGCTTCCAGCAGGGTGATCTTCAGCTTGGGCGGCTTCTTGCCAAAGCTGTAGAGGGAGGCGAGATCAAGCGCCTTGTGCAGTTCGGCCGCAAGCTGGGTACCCGTGGCGCCGCCGCCGACGATGGCGATGTCCAGTTCCTCGTTATTGCCAAATGCCTTGAGCAGTTCCATGCGGAAACGCTCGTTAAAGCCGTTGGCTTCGACAAGGTTGTCAATGAACAGACAGTGCTCGGCCACGCCCGGCGTGCCGAAATCGTTCGCGCGGCTGCCAATGGACAGGACCAGTGCATCATATTCCAGCTTGCGCTCTTCCAGAATGACCTCGCCCGACGTCTCGATCACCGGGGCCAGCGTGATCGTCCTGGCCTTGCGGTCCATGCCCGAAATCTCGCCGGGCCAGAACTCGAAATGATGGCGGCTGGCCTGTGACAGGAAACTGATGCGGTCGTTCTCGTTGGCCGCCGTGCCCGCCGCGAAGCAGTGCAGCATCGGCTTCCACACATGGGCGAAGCTTTTATCGACCAGCGTGATTTCCGCCCGGCCCGACTTGCCAATTGAATCGCCCAGACGGGTGGCCAGCGCCAGCCCGGCCACGCCGCCGCCAACGATCACGACCCGAAACTTTTGTGCCATCCCCAAACCCCCAATTACCCTGTCGCACAGCATCCCGGCCCCTGTGGAGAAGCCTGCCGCATAAATAAAAACATATCCGGCCGCCCGCCCCACATGGGCAGGACGGCCTGCGGCCGGACCGGAAAAAACCGGTCCGGCCGCTGCGCCTGCCCTTCAGGGCAGGGCGGTTTTCAGCTTGTCAGCGGATCAAAAGAAACCGCGCTTGTTCTCGCTGTAGCTGACCAGCATGTTCTTGGTCTGCTGGTAGTGTTCAAGCACCATCTTGTGCGTTTCACGCCCGATGCCCGACTTCTTGTAGCCGCCGAACGCCGCATGCGCGGGGTAGACGTGATAGCAGTTGACCCACACGCGACCGGCTTCCAGCCCGCGACCCATGCGGTAGCAGGTGTTGGCGTCGCGGCTCCATACACCCGAACCCAGGCCGAACGGCGTGTCGTTGGCGATGGCGAGTGCTTCTTCTTCCGTCTTGAAGGTGGTCACGGCCAGAACCGGGCCAAAGATCTCTTCCTGGAAGATGCGCATCTTGTTGTTGCCCTTGAACACGGTCGGCTGCACGTAGCATCCCTTGTTCAGGTCGCCGCCAAGGTCCGGACGGCCGCCACCGGTCAGAAGCTGCGCGCCTTCTTCCTTGCCGATGTCGATATAGGACAGGATCTTTTCCTGATGACCGTGCGAGTTCTGGGCGCCCATCATGGTGTTGGGGTCCAGCGGGTTGCCCTGACGGATGGCCTTGATGCGGGGCAGGGCGCGTTCCATGAACTTTTCATAGATCGATTCATGAACCAGCGCACGGCTGGGGCACGAACAGATCTGGCCCTGGTTCAGGGCGAACATGGCGAAGCCTTCGAGCGCCTTGTCCAGATAGGCATCATCATGATCCATGATGTCGGCGAAGAAGATGTTCGGCGACTTGCCGCCCAGTTCCAGCGTGGCGGGGATCAGGTGTTCCGCCGCGGCATGCGCGATCATCTTGCCGGTGGGTGTGGAACCGGTGAAGGCGATCTTGGCGATGCGGTCGCTGTTGGACAGGGCGGCGCCCACGTCACGGCCCAGACCGTTGACGATGTTCAGCGTGCCGGCCGGGAACAGGTCCCCGATCAGTTCCATCAGCACCAGCATGCTTGCGGGCGTGCTTTCGGCGGGCTTCATGACGACGCAGTTGCCTGCGGCCAGTGCCGGCGCCAGCTTCCATGACCCCATGAGCAGGGGGAAGTTCCACGGAATGATCTGGGCAACGACGCCAAGCGGTTCGTGGAAATGGTAGGCGATGGTGGTGGCGTCGATTTCGCCCAGCGTGCCTTCCTGTGCGCGGATGCAGCCTGCGAAATAGCGGAAATGGTCGATCGCCAGCGGGATGTCAGCGGTCAGGGTCTCGCGGATGGGCTTGCCGTTATCCCATGTTTCGGCGCGGGCCAGCAGGTCCAGGTTCTGTTCCATGCGCTCTGCCGCGCGCAGCAGGATCAGCGCGCGATCGGCAGGTGCCATGTGGCCCCAGGCGGTCTTCGCCTTGTGCGCGGCATCAAGTGCCAGTTCCACGTCCGCTGCGGTGGAAGCGGGCACTTCACACAGCACGCGTCCGTCGACGGGGGAAGTATTGGTCAGGTAGTGACCTTCAACCGGGGCAACCCATTCGCCACCGATATAGTTGCCATAACGCGACTTGAACGGCGGGGCCGCCGTGAGGCTATCTGCTGACACGTGAATATTCCTTCAGGATAAGGCTTCGTGCCCTAATAGACCTGACATGGATTCATGTAATTCCATGAGGTAATGAGGGTACTGCAAAACTGTATTTCGGTTCGATATGGCCGCCATTACTTTCATGGGTAATGGCATTGGCCGATCCGGACCGTAGGTGTGATTTCTTGAAACCTGTGGACGTGATCTCCCTGGAAACCAAACCGAACCTTGATGCGCCCCGGTAAGGTATCGGGGGATAATCTATATACGGTGATATATAGACGCGTCCGGTACCGCAAGCGTTCGGATTATAACGTAACCGTGAGGTGTGCATCTGGTGCCATAATGTGTTAATTAAAAACGTTTAAATACAGTATGTTAAATAATAATGAATAATAAATATCTATTGATTTCGACATCCTGTGTCACAAAACCGGCGAATGGAATTTTAGCGCCTTGCGGGGCGCAAGGGCCGATTCCTGCCCGGTCAGGTCTGAAATGATCCCCTGTCCGGATTCCGGCGGTTTCATGCGTATGACGCAGGAGGCAGTTACGGCTGTGTAGTCAGCCATCCGAGTCCGGGTAATGCGTCCCGCCTAGTGCGGTTTTCTACGCGGCATCCATATGGGATGTGACAATCCGGATGGGTGGGGCCACGTTCTATTGCGTGCAGGCGTGTCCCGCATGGCGGATGTCATCCGGTTGCCCGGTTCAGCAAGCGGGGCGTGGGCTTACCGGTGGCTGCGACCTGTCATGGGCTGACCATAATCCAGCCGGAACTGACAGTTCAGCTCCCGCGCATCCTTGCCGCGTTCTGGCCCCGCAACCGCGACACGCTGACCAGCGCGCCCAGCCAGGCCGTTGCCACGCCACATTCCATGCAGCGTAACGTCGGTTCATGCGCGACATCGGTCAGGATCAGCGCCACCAGCATGCCGCCTGTCGTCTGACCAAGGATGCGCGCCACGGAAATCATGCCACTGGCGCTTCCTGAACGGTGCAGCGGAGATGCGGCGACCATTGATTTATTGTTGGGTGCGACAAACAGCCCAAAACCGATACCCGCGAAAGCAAAGCGCCACATGATATCAAAATTGCCCGCATCCAGCGGTGTCAGGCGCACCAGCAGATAGCCAAGTCCAACAATAAACAGTCCCGCCGATGACAGGATGCCCGCCGGATACCGGTCGGCCATACGCCCGACAAATGGTCCCGCCACAATCATCCCCACTGGCCATGGGGTAATCAGCAGTCCCGTTTCCACGGCGGAGCGGTGGAAAACTCCGGTCAACGCAAAGGGAATGGAGATCATGTAGAAATTGGCGGCCATATATCCAAGAAAGCAGGTGATGAATCCGGTCCGGAAGGCAGTAATGGCAAGCAGGTCAACCGGAAGCAGGGGGGCAGCGCGTCCGTGCTGACGTCGCACCAGACCGGTCAGGGCGGCAAGTCCTGTTCCCGCCAGTCCGAGGGAGAGGACATCGACATTCCCATGGACCAGCATGTCGCAGCCAACCAGAATACCGCCGAAGGCCAGAATGTTCAGCACGATGCTGCCCCAGTCCAGTCGACGTGGCTGACCGCCCGCGCGTGGCAGGAACCCGACCACCAGCGCGAGTGTCACGATCCCGACCGGCAGGTTGAACAGGAACAGCCAGCGCCATGATGCCACCCCAAGGATCAGGGCCGCGACGGACGGACTGAGGGCCACGCCCCCCGCGATGGCCAGCGCATTGAGCGCCAGCCCCCGTCCCAGGCGGGAGGGCGGATAGACAAGGCGCACCAGGGCCGTATTGACGGCCATGATGCATGCGCCCCCCGCGCCCTGCACGGCACGGGCCAGTACCAGCACGCCCAGCGACTGCGCATTGGCGCAGATCAGGGACCCGATCATAATGACGACCAGCCCGATCGTGCATAATCGGGCCGGGCCAACCCGTTCCGACCATGCCGCCAGCGGCAGCAGCAGCATCGCGTTGACAAGCTGGTATGCATTTACCACCCATACCGATCCGGCGGCGGAAACATGTAGTTCACGCGAAATCGTGGGCAGGGCGATATTCGCAACGGCGTAATCCAGAACAGACAGTACCACCGCCAGAATGACGGGAATGATGGCGAAGCGATGTACTGCGCTTTCCGTTCCTCCCATGGAGGAAATGCCGTGTCTGCCCTGCTGCATACTGCCCATGCCGCGCCCCTTGCCCGCACTGTTGGTAATAGTGCGTAACCGAAACGACATGTCTTTTCCACCCATATGCGGGATGCTGTTCATCCGCGCATCTGTTCGAGATGGTTTGAAAGAAAACTGTGATAAAAATCAGGAAAAGTTTTTTGGGTGTCGCCGTCTTTCAAAAAAGCTTCACCAAAAACGTTTTTATGATCTCTGGATGTTTTCCAAACAGGCGCAGGAATTTCCGGATTGGGAGAATTCATGTGATGGCAATACGCGCGGTCGCCATTGCAGGGGATGGCCTATCGGCTTTCATCTTTTCATGCAGTTCGACGGGGCATCGTGTTCCACATGAATTCTGGGGCGGAGCTTAATCAAGGGCAGTAGCGATCAGGGTCCCCTGAAAAACTCGTCTCCCAGATATTCGGGCGGGCCGCCATCCAGCCCTTCGGCTTCAAACCCATCATTATATGGCCCCGAATAATCGCCCATGCCGTAACCGTGTTCGTTCCAGTCATTATTGGCGATCATCGGACCGTCCATGCCCATCGGTTCCGGCCCCGTGGGGCCGGAGCATGCTGCAAGCGCACCAGCCAGCACGAGCAGGCACAGGGCGGGGCGCAGGCGCGAAAAGGGTGTACGGAAGGGGCAGGCGATACGCATATCAGTCTGGTCGGGCTGAAGATACAGGTTGCCCCGCCAATGGGCCGGGAACCTGCCGGCCCCGATGCCATACCTGCGTCAGATGGTCGATGGCTGTAATATCCTGCGCGGGGTTACCTGTAACAACCATAAGGTCAGCCAGTTGCCCCAGCGCGATGGTGCCGCGGTCGGACAGTTGCATGAGGCGGGCCGCATTGCTGGTTGCCAGTGCAACGGCCTGCAGCGGCGTCAGTCCCGCCATTACCGAAAGACGCAGTTCCCTATGTTCGGCAAAGCCGGGAATGCGGGTAGGGGTCGCGCCTGAATCCGTGCCAAACCCGATGGCGACCCCCGCCTGGTACAGCGTCATGAGATTACGCATGTTCATCGTCAGCGCCTTGCGGGAGGCTTCCGTCAACGGGGCGGCCAGTACCTTTGCGCGCCATGCCGGGTCGGCAAACTGCTGGCGTAGCGCAGGCGACAGGCCATAGGACAGGAATGGATCGTCCAGCCATTCGGGGTGTTCGGCAAATATGTAATTGGCTTCATCCAGATCCAGCGTGGCGATGTAGCCGGTCCCCTGCTTTTTCATCGCACTGATCAGGGTCGGATCGACCGGTTTGTCGCGCACGCCATGGGCCAGAATGTCCACCCCTGCGGCAACAAGGGCCTGGGCATCCGACAGGTCATGGATATGGGCTGCCACCCGCTTGCCGCGCAGATGGGCCTGTATAATGGCCGCGCGGTAGATTTCCGGTCTCATCTTGGGCAGTCCGTGCGCCTTGGGCACGCCATTGCGGAAATCATCCACCCATAACTTTATAAGGTCGGTGTCTTCATCCGCCATCTTGTTGACTGCGGCACGGGCTTCGTCCGGTGTAGTGGGCCGGAAGACCTGATCCGCGCCAAGATGGAACATGTTTTCGGGCGGCACCCCATCGGGAGCGCCAATGCCCTGATCCACCCCGAACAGGTCGGCACCAGGGTTCAGTCCCGCATGCTGCTCCCGGCGCATGTCATCAAACAGGGGGGAACGGTTCAGCCCCAGCGCGGTGACGGTCAGCACGCCGTAATGTTCGTACTGCGCCAGCGCGGACAGGATATTGGCTCGGGTATAATTGACTTCCCCGTTCTGGGTGCCGCTGACCTGCCCGACATGGCTGTGGTCGGAAATCAGGCCCGGCAGCACCGTCTGGCCCGTCAGATCTATTTTACGGATATGGGCGGGGGCGTGGAGATTGCGGCCGATCGCGGCGATGTGGCCATCGCGGATCAGAATATCCGTATTGTCCTGCGCGGCGCTGCCGGTACCATCAATCACCGTGGCATGACGCAGCAGCACCGGTCTGTCCGTGGCGGCATGGGCGACGGCAGGCGTGGTGAACAGCCCCGTCAGCAGGGCGATCAGCGCGGGGCGATAACAGGACATGACGAAACTCTCCATCCAGCGGTGCCCCAGTGTTGATTGCGTGTAGCCCTGCGTCCAGTCACGTCTGTGTCGGTGGATGAAGGATTCTAGCGGGGCAGGGGCGTGGCGCCGCCTTCCGTCAGGTCGGTGAAGGCATCCTGCACGTCTCCGCTTTCGGGAAAGCATATCAGTACATCGTCGCTTTCCGCCTTGGCTTCACGCGCCGGGGTGATGACGCTGTCCCATTCACCGGCAAGGGAGGTGACCATACCAATCTCGGGTTCCAGAAACTGCCACGACCCACCCTTGACCGTAGATCCCATCACGGTCGTCAGCAGGAATATGCCCGCCTGTGCAGGCAGGGGGGATGGTACCCGCCGGAACTGGTAAATCGTGCCGGATTTTCCAAACAATGTGAATGAAGTCCACGGTTCCATGGGCCTGTTCCCTCCTGAGGATGACAGAGTATGCCATATTCTAAAGCATGGGAGGGGCGTCAGGCTGCACATCACGCATGCAGGTAGCTGGTGTCCGGCCATTCATCATTTTTGGTGAAGCCATTGGCGGGATAAAGTCCGGTCTGGTGAGGCCGCCTGCAATGGCAATTCCTTTTCGTGCGGGTGGAATGGACCAGCGTCATTAAAAAATTGGCGTGCCATACGGAATGCCGGTCAGCGTGGACGTTGCTATACGCATGGTGCTATCGCGCGTGTAATCGTCAGGGCTGCGATGCGGTTATGCCTGCCTGATCACTATTGATACGGTCATTCCCAGCAGCAGCGGTGGTAATCGAATCAGCGCGCCCTACGTGGTTTCTGGTCACGCATTGTGCCGTAAAGTAGCAATGCAGGTCGGGATGAGCGTTAACAAAAAAAGCCAGACGCTTTTTTATCTGTGACGGGCATGACAGAACCATATCCCGAAAATTCTGGACTGTGACTTTATGAAGGTCTGACAGGGAATGGAAAGGTATGTTGACGCGCATGCCCGCAGGTAGAAACCAGACGGCATAAACAGTTGCTACTGTCTCATGATTTTGCATGCGTGAGAAGAGAAAGCTGGGAAAGGGTAATCCCCTTTTCCAAAAGCAAATTCTCTATCTGAATAAGCCTGCGGATACTTTGCGTATCGTGTAAGCCCTTGAAAGGCTTGGCGTCCCGTACGGGATTCGAACCCGTGTTGCCGCCGTGAAAGGGCGGTGTCCTAGGCCTCTAGACGAACGGGACTAAAGGCGTGAGGGGTGTGTATCCCGGCACAGGGGGGCGGTCAACCCCCTGTTTTAAAAATATTGAAATTATTGGGCGATTGCCGCGTCACGGATAAAAAATGTGGCGGATGTCCGCCCGTTCCAGCTTTCTGCCCGCAGCCAGCCCGCCAGATGCAGCGGCGGCATGTCGCGATCTTCCAGCACGGGGGCAAGCGGGCTTTCATTGGCGCGGAAGATCAGGGCCTTCAGTCGGGGGCCGCGTCCTTCCCCCTGCAGGGTCAGGCGCAGGGTGTTGCCTTCGCGGCCAATACGTTCGGCATAGGCGACCCGTACGCGGGGCAGGGCGATCAGAGGTTCGTCATTGCCCGCGCCGAACGGGGCCAGCCGGTCCATGTCGGTGGCCAGCGCCACGTCCGCTGCGGCGACATTCACCATGGCGTCAATGGTCAGGTCCACCGCATCGGGCAGACTGGCGGCGGTGGCAAGGTGACGGTCCAGAAAAGCGTGCAGGGCGGGAATCCCCTCCGCAGGCAGTCCGAAACCCGCTGCCATTGCATGTCCGCCGCCGGATGACAGCAGTCCTGCCTGTCGCGCCGCGATTATGGCACCGCCCAGATCCTGCCCCGGTACCGATCGGGCCGAGCCTTTGACGGTGCCGTCCTCCATTTCCGCGCCGACCAGAACGGGGCGATTGAATTTTTCCTTTATACGCCCGGCCACAATCCCCACGACGCCGGGATGCCAGTCCCGTCCGCTCAGTACCAGCACGGCATGGCCCTGTTCGCGCTGTTCGGCGGCCAGTTCCATGGCGCGGTCCAGAATGCCCGCTTCAACGCTCTGGCGGCTGTGGTTGACGGAATTCAGGCGCTCGGCCAGCGTCTGGGCCTCGGCGGCGTCTTCGCACAGAAGCAGGCGCAGCCCCATGCCCGAATCCGCGATGCGTCCCCCCGCATTGATGCGTGGCCCCACGGCAAAGCCGCAGGTGAAGGCGGACAGCGGATCACGCGCGCCTGCAGCATCCAGCAGGGCGGCCAGGCCGGTGCGCTGCCTGCGCGCCATCACCTTCAGCCCCTGCGCGACAAAGGCCCGGTTCAGCCCGTTCAGCGGCATGACATCGCAGACCGTGGCCAGCGCCACCAGATCGAGGCTGTTCATAAGCTGTGGGTCCGGGCGGGAATCGAACCAGCCTTCCTGCCGCAATACACGTGTCGTGGCGACAGCCGTCATGAACGTCACCGCCGCCGCACAGATGCCATGCAGGCCCGAAGGGCAGTCCGGGCGGTTGGGATTGATGGTGGCCAGAACCTTCGGTAACGCGCCCTGCACCTGATGATGGTCAAGGATGATGACATCGGTTTTCTGGCTGGCCAGTTCCAGAATGTCCACCGCCGCCGTGCCGCAGTCCAGGCACACGATCAGGCTTGCGCCCTGATCCTGCATGGCGGCAATGGCCGGGGTATTGGGGCCGTAGCCTTCCGTCATGCGATCGGGGATGTGGTTCAGCACCGTGCAGCCCTGACCGCGCAGGAAATCGGTCAGAAGCGCTGTGGAACAGGCCCCGTCCACGTCGTAATCACCAAACAGCCCGACCGTTTCGCCATTGCGGATGGCGGCGGCCAGACGCCCGGCAGCCCGGTCCATGTCCGTGAAGGTGGACGGGTCGGGCATTAGCGCCCGTAGTGTCGGGGTCAGGTAGGTTTGGACCTGATCAGGTGCAATCCCGCGCAGGGCCAGCATGCGGCCCACGATTTCCGGCAGGTTGGCCTGCTGGGATATGGCCATGCCCATGCGGTCGGTATGGCTTGCCTGCCCGCCCTCGCGCCAGTTCCACCGCCGTCCCGTCACGCTGCGGACAACCCCCAGTACGGCCGGTTCGGGTTCGTTGCACCCGGACATGGCGGCAGGCGGGACGGAAAGCAGGTCGGCGGCGGACATTGGCCGTTTCCTTCAGATATGGGGGCGAACGGCGCGTGGCCGCCCGCCAGCGGGTTTCAGCCCGCGTCGATGCGGATCAGGGCCGGTTCGTCCAGAACGGCGGCCAGTTCTGCAATATGGTGCAGGGCGTGCTGCATCGCCGCTTCCGATGTTTTGTGGGTCAGCAGCACCAGCGGCACGGCATGCGTGCCATCGGGACGGACCTCATGCGCATCGGCATGCTGGAGCATGCTGCGCAGGGATACCCCGTTGTCGCGCAGTACGGCGGTGATGTCGGCAATTACGCCGGGGCGATCCTGCACGTTCAGGCGCAGGTAGTATTCCCCGGTAAACGACTTGCTGGGCATGGCCACGGCCTGTGTCAGGCTGTCGGCGTCGCAACCCCACACGGGAATGGCGCTGCCACGGGCAATGTCGATCAGGTCGGCGGCGACGGCGGTGGCTGTTGGCCCTTCGCCCGCGCCACGCCCCTCAAGCATCAGGCGCCCCACAAAGGCCCCTTCCGCCACCACGGCGTTGAATACGCCGTTGACCTGCGCGATGGAGGCATCCTGCGGCACAAGGCAGGGATGGACGCGCGCCTCGATCCCGTTTTCATGCTGGCGGGCGATGCCCAGCAGCTTGATGCGGTAGCCCATCTTGCGGGCAAACTGCAGGTCGAGCGCGCCGATACGCCGGATGCCTTCAATATAGACGGAAGCGAACACCACGGGCCGCCCGAAGGCCAGCCCCGCCAGAATGGCCAGCTTGTGTGCCGTGTCGATACCGTCAACATCGGTGGACGGATCAGCTTCGGCATAGCCAAGCTTCTGCGCGTCCGACAGGATTTCGGCAAAGTCCCGGCCGGTTTCGTGCATTACGCTCAGGATGTAGTTGCACGTACCGTTCAGGATGCCGCCGATCTTGAGTATCCGGTCGGCAGCCAGTCCTTCGCGCACGGTCTTGATGGCGGGAATGCCGCCTGCGACCGCGGCTTCGAACATGAGCGGCACGCCCGCTTCCTGTGCCGTGCACGCCAGTTCCGCGCCGTGGATTGCGATCAGCGCCTTGTTGGCGGTGACCACGGGCCTGCGGTTTTCCAGCGCGCGGCTGACCGTCAGGCGTGCGGGGCCTTCCGCCCCGCCGATCAGTTCGGCCACGACATCCACATCGGGATGGGTGGTCAGTTCTTCCGGCGTGTCGCACCACGCCACACCGGACAGATCGATCCCGCGATCCCGCGTGCGATCGCGCGCGCTGACGGCGGTCACCACCAGTTCGCGGCCCGCGCGGGCGCGGATCAGGGCCGCGTTTTCACGCAGCAGTCTGACAACGCCAGCGCCAACCGTGCCCAGACCGGCAATACCGATACGCAGGGGCCTGGGTTCAGATGTGGAATGGGGAGATGTCATTTCTTTTCCGTCAACCGATAGGGCAGTCATGAATGGGCGGACTGGGTGCCAGCCAGCGGGGCAGCCTGCTGCGTGGTGGGGGCGATGCCGCCATGCTCAGCCATGAAATGGCGGATGGAGCGGCAGGCCTGACGCAGGCGCTGGGTGTTTTCCACCAGACCGATGCGCACGAAACCTTCGCCATATTCGCCAAAGCCCAGGCCGGGGGCCACGGCGACGCCAGCTTCTTTCAGCAGCAGCTTGGAAAAGCCGACGCTGCCCAGTTCGCGGAAGCGTTCGGGAATGGGCGCCCATGCGAACATCGACCCTTCGGGGGAGGGCACGTCCCAGCCCGCCGAATGCAGGCCCTGAATGAGCACATCGCGGCGTTTGCGGTAAATATCGCGGATTTCCGCGACACAGTCCTGCGGCCCGCTGAGGGCGGCGACGGCGGCGACCTGAATGGGGGTGAACGCGCCGTAATCCAGATAGGACTTGATCCGGGTCAGCGCCGAAATCAGATGCGGATTGCCCGCAGCAAACCCCATGCGCCAGCCCGCCATGGAATAGGTCTTGGACAGGGAGGTGAACTCCACCGCGATGTCCTTCGCGCCCGGCACTTCCAGAATGGAAGGGGGAACCTTGTCGCCAAAATAGATCTCGGCATAGGCAAGGTCGGACAGGATCCAGATTTCGTGCTTGCGGGCAAAGGCCACAAGCTTGCGGTAGAAATCAAGGTCGGCCAGATACGCCGTGGGATTGGACGGGAAATTGACGATCAGCGCCGTGGGCTTGGGCACGGAATGGCGCACCGCGCGGTCCAGCGCTTCCAGCATCTCGTCATCCGGCGTCGCGGGAATCGAGCGTACGGACGCCCCGGCGATGATGAAGCCGAACTGGTGAATGGGATAGGACGGGTTGGGCACCAGAATGGTGTCGCCCGGACTGGTGATGGCAGAAGCAAGGTTGGCCAGCCCTTCCTTGGACCCGAGGGTGGCGATCACTTCGGTTTCCGGGTCCAGCTTCACGTTGAAGCGGCGCTCGTAATACCCCGCCAGCGCGCGGCGCAGGCCGGGAATGCCACGGCTTACGGAATAACGGTGGGCGCGCGGGTCGCTTACGGTTTCCACCAGCTTCTGCACGATGTGCGGCGGGGTGGGGGTGTCCGGATTGCCCATGCCCAGATCAATAATATCCTCCCCCCGCGCTCGGGCCTGGGCCTTGGCCTTGTTGACTTCGGCGAAGACATAGGGCGGCAGGCGGCGGATACGATGAAATTCTTCGGTCATGGGACGCTCTGTTGAGGGCACGCGGCGCGTGCCGGGTTGAAATCAGGTCGTGTGACGGCCCCGCAGGCGGGGCCGGATCGCACTCTAGCGCACGACGGCAATTCTTGCACCATTGCCAAAGGCATGGGCATGCACCGCAATGCGGTCGGCCGGCACGCCGCGCGCCAGCAGCAGGCCGGTCAGCGTGCGCGTGCGCAGTATGGCAAGGTTCAGGGCCGCGGCCTGCCCCTGCGCCGTGGCGGTGGCGGCATTGCCATAGCCGTTCACGATTACGAACCGGTTGCCACGCCCCTTCAGCACGGCGTTGACCACATCCTCCTCCCCTTCCTCGATCCGGTCGGAGCCGGGCAGGAACTGTACGGATTCGCCATCATCGGGGGATGCGATGTTGTAGGCGGGCAGGTCCATGCCATCGCGTTGCGCGTTGTCGGGCAGGGCGATGCCCCCGACAGTGGGCAGTTCCGGCGGGCCATCGGGTATCTGCGGCAGGTTGGCGGGCAGGGCTTCGGGCTGGTCGGGGATGGTGGTCGTGACTTCCGGCATGACCAGATGGCCCGCGCTGTCGCGCACGGGTTCCGCCTGTCGGGACATGCCCCGTGCAGACCCGCCCGTGCCGGATGACGTTGCAGGCTGCGGGCCACCGTTTGTCCCGGCGGGCGGCGGCCCGTCGGCGGTCTTGAGGGAGGCTGACTGGCTCCCCTTCGTCCGGGCGGTGGGAATGGGCGGAATATCCGCGACCGAGGGCATGTCCCCCATGATCGCATCCTGCCGCTGGTTGAGTTCGCGCTGCGCCTCCAGATCGGCGGTAATGTCTTCGCGCAGGTCCTGCGATGGCAGTTCGGGGGCTTTGTGCGGGCCAAGGCCGACCTTGGGGTAGGCTTCATGCGCGCCGGGCGGGGGCGGTCGCTGCTGACCGATCACGCCGCCCTGATACTCATGGTACCAGTCGCTGATGGTGTCGACCGTATCCTGATGATGCGCGCATCCCGCGACACCCGTGCCGAGCAGGGCAAGCAGGGCAACCCGTGAAGCGATGGCGAATCCGCATGGTGGAAAAAAAAATCTTCCCGGACTTGGCGATGGTGCCGGCTTTCCCAATCTCTAGCTCCCGTGGCCTTTCACGGCCCGTACACAACATGACCGGGGCAAACTAGCCTGCAATCCCGATCTTAGCGAGAGGGGGCGTGCCACCTGATCCATCTTGCCCGATTGCAAGGTCGGGACTTGGCACCGGACGCAAGGCAGCGCAGGATAAGGTCATGACCAGGCCAGTCCCGGAGAATAGGGAGAACCCGATGAACGGCATGCAGCCGAAACACCGCGTCCGTATGGATGATGAAGATCCCAGGGATCCCGATATCCCCGAACCCCAGGGTCCCGAAACCGAGGAACCTGATCGTAACCGTACGCTCTCGTCCCCCATCGGGGAGCTGGAAAGCCGCCTGTTCGACCAGCGCAAGGTGCTGGTGTTCGGCCCGATCAACGACAAGATCGCCCGTGACGTAACGGGCCGCCTGCTGGCGCTGGCCGGTACGTCGGACAAGCCGATCGACGTGTATGTCAATTCACCCGGCGGGCATGTCGAAAGTGGTGACACCATCCACGACATGATCCGCTTTGTCGATTCGATTGCCCCGGTCAACATGATCGGCACCGGCTGGGTCGCATCCGCTGGCGCGCTGATTTTTGCAGCCGGCCATCCGGACCGTCGTTTCTGCCTGCCCAATACGCGATTCCTGCTGCACCAGCCGATGGGCGGCGTGCGCGGGCCCGCCACCGATATTGATATCGAGGCGCGGGAAATCGTGAAAATGCGCGAACGCCTCAACCGTCTGTTCGCTGACGTGACCGGGCAGCCTTACGAGAAAATCTGCAAGGACACCGACCGCAACTACTGGATGTCCGCCCCCGAGGCGATCGAATACGGGCTGGTGACGCGCGTAATCGACAAAATCTCGGATCTGCATTGATCCAGGGCAAGGCGCACCTTTCGGCACGTTTCTAATGCTGGTGTTCCGTTTCGCGGGCAGGGCTTTGGTCTTGCCCGCGAATTCCAGATAACAGTTCTACGTTTCTTGTTGAGTATGATACCTAAACCGGCAACGAGGACGTCAGGCTGTTTGATGAATGCCACATCGGCCGGCGTAACCACACCGTTCCGAGCAGCGAGCCGACATGACGAAATCACTTTCTGACATCTATACAAACCTGCCCGAAGCCCGCGATGCGGGAACCGCCACGCCCGACGCCGTGGCCAGGGCCGATTTCAACGCCCGCCACTGGTCCAGTCCCGTTGCCGGCCCGCTCCAGCCCGGATCGGCGGAGCATAAGAAGGCGGTTGCGGACATGTTCCGCGATACCTTCAACCCCTACAAGCCGTCGGTCATCGAATGGCCGAAGCTGGACCCCGAAACGCTGAAGCGCGTGACGTCGCTGCCGATCTGGGACATTGCCGTCCAGACCGAAGGCAAGGCCCGCCTGCGCATGGCCGCCTATGCCCGTCTGATCGAGGACCCCGACATGAAGGATGCCCTTTCACGCAATGCGTGGGAGGAAAACCGCCATAAGGAAGTCCTGTCCAAGATGGTGGAAGCCTATGGCATCCCGCTGGCGTCCGAACCGCCTTACATCGAGCCGCGCGACGTGGAATGGGCCTATATGGTCACCGGCTTTTCTGAATGCGTGGACAGTTTCTTCGCCTTCGGCCTGTTCGCCATTGCCCGTAAATCCGCTTTCTTCCCGCCTGAACTGATCGAGACGTTCGAGCCGGTGATGCAGGAAGAATGCCGTCATATCCTGCTGTTCGCCAACTGGCTGGCCTGGCACCGTGCCGTCATGCCGCTGTGGCGTCGCCCGTGGTTTGAACTGCGGGTGATCGGCGTGTGGCTGTTCCTGCTGTATGAACGGCTGGGCATGGTCACGACATTCGATGCGGATGGCAACACGCACGAGCAGGACAACAACTTCACCGTAAACGGCACGAAGGATGTGGCCAATGTCGATGTTCCGCTGCGGGACATGATCGACATCTGCCTGATCGAAAATGAGCGCCGTTTCGCGGGTTACGATCCGCGCCTGCTGCGGCCGAAGCTTGCGCCCAACCTTGCGCGCTTCATCCGCTTCTTCCTCAAGCGCACGCCCGAAAGCGCGCAGCTTGAAAGCCAGCCCGGCGCGGCCTGAATGGCTCTGGTCCCTCACTCCCCGCCGGGAGGTGAGGGACCGTCGTTTTCTAGCCCAGTGTAGGGGTTACGGTCCCGGCCCCGAAATCAAGCTGGCCCAGATAGGCCACGCGGGTAGCAGGCACAATGTCGCCTATGCGGCCATCCGTGATGCGGGCATAGCCGAACACCTTGCTTTCCTCTTCCGATGAGGAGCCGATGGCCAGCCCGGCGAACTGCTTGCCGCTTTCATCCTTGAGCTGCCACACATCCCCCCGCACGACCGCATCGTATTTGTAGCGGAAACCGGGCACGATCCGGGTCAGGATCAGGGGCATGGCCTCGGTCACGTCGAGCGCCGTACGCACGAATTCCGTGCAGCTTTCATCCGGCGCAAAATAGCCGCGTGCGTCCTTTGTCATGAGAATCAGACCCGGCGTGGTTCCTTCCGGCGAGACAAGGCGGCTGCGGATGACCAGTTTCTGGTCATCGCGTGAGATTTCCGATGCAAGCATAACGGTGCCCATCCCTGCCGCCAGCAGGTCAGGCACGACGATCATCTGTGTCAGGGGAAGGGTGGCGAGCGTGGTCATCTCTCATTCTCCATCAGGGCATCTGTCAATAACGGACAGGGCAGACTGTGCGCTCCGTTATATGTCATGACAACCGCGTGGAGGCCGGGGGTTCCCATGCAGCATGGCACGGCCGCGCCGGACGCGTGGCGGACATGGGCCTGCTGATGGCTCTTGCCACAATATCATTGGCGATATGGTGTGCGATGGCCCTATAGATCAATCGACCGCAATGCGGAATGATTCAGCCGTGAGACAAGGCGGAGCAGGGGACGGAATGTTGGATTATGGGCGTAGTAACCGGTCGGTGGTACAGGTGGGTATGACCCTTTTCAGCTTTTTCGTGCCTGCGTGGCGGACAGGTGTCTGCCCGTCCTGTGCAGCATAAGGTGACCGGCATGACCCCGTCCGATATTCCGGCATCCCCGATGCCCGTCCGTTACAGTCGGGAAACCCGCTGGCTGCACTGGATCACTGCGCTTCTCGTGCTTGAACAGTTTGTCGTGGGACAGGTGGGATGGCACCTGATGGACCGCACCGCGCCGCTGCGTCCGTGGCTGGTTGCCACCCATACGTCGCTTGGGGTGCTGCTCGCGGCCGTATTCGTAACGCGCATTGCGTGGGGACTGACGGGCGGGCGGGCGATCCGCTTTCCCGTCGTCGGCGTTCAGGACCGGATCGCGCGTGGCGTCCATCTCCTGCTGTATGTGCTGCTGGGAGGCGAGATTGCGCTGGGTTACATGGCGCGCTGGTCCACCGGGCATCCCGTAATGGCGTTCGGCGTGCCGATCAATGCGCCGTTTGCGGCCATGCCCCATGCAACCCACGTCTTTTTTTCGCGGTTGCATCATTGGGATGCCTGGCTGCTTTTGTGGGTGGCCCTTTTTCATGCCGGTGCGGGTTTCTATCACCTTCTGTTCTGCAGGGACCGTGTTTTTCAACGGATGCTGCCCTGAAAACCGAATTCGGAATGATCTGGTATCGTTTCAGGAAAGTGAATATCCGTACAGATTTCAAGATGATTACAAGTATAAAATAGGAACATATGCCTATATATTCGAATTCGCCAAGCCTTTGAAAGTCGCGCGAAAATTGTTGTTTTCATCCGTTTGGACGTGATTGGGATGAAGCATATATAGAGTTTTCAGATGTATATTTTCTGTTGCATATCATTAGGGTGTTTACTATTCTTAACGTAATATCAGCACGCGTGAAAATAAAAAGCTGGTCCTTATCTGGAATGTCCCTGTTGCACGCGGTTGATGCCGGATGATTTATCCGCATGCCTTCATGCGGCGTCAGATATACGACTGTGTTCTGTCAGTAATTGGATGGTATTGATCGTTCAAAAATGGAACCTATGAGCAATCCTATCTATGAACTGAAGATCTATAGTCCGGTTCTTCTGGCTGGTGCGTTTATTGTCTGCATAACCGGGGCATGGATTACCATGCGTCTTGTTTCGCGCATTTCCGAAACGCATGGCATGCAGCGCGCCGGATGGTACCTTATGGCCGCCGTGGCCGGGTCCAGCTTTGTCTGGTGCACGCATTTTGCCGCCATGCTCGCCTATCATTCCGGGGTCATGGGGCATCTTGCCCCCGGCAGGACCGCGCTGTCGCTGCTGGTCATTTTCGCGGCCATACCCTGCGCGGTCGCGGCGGCGGTGCGGCTGAAGGGGCGCAGGGGGTCCCTGGTGGGCGGCGGTATTCTGGGGCTGGGCATCGCCAGCATGCATTATGTCGGCATGGAAGCATACCGGCTTGATGTGCCGGTAAACTGGAACATGCCGCTGGTCGCCCTGTCCATCCTGATCGGCATGGCCCTGTCTGCGGTAGCGCTTGAACTGGCGCGGCGTCCCGTCAACCTGCGGCGTGAAATCGAAATGACCGTGGCCATGGCCGGTGCGGTGGCCGGTCTTCATTTTACCGGTATGGCGGCGATGCATCTGGTCATGCAGCAGCATATGCGTTCGATGCCGGATAACGACCAGTTCCAGATGATCGGCTTTGCGGTCATCGGTGGCTCGCTGCTGACCATCATTACCGGTATCGCCAGTTTCGTGATCGATGGCAGCCTGCGCGAGGAATCGTATGGCGAACTCCATCGCATGGCGATGTCCGATGCGCTGACCGGCCTGCCCAACCGCATAAGCTTCCGTGAGCGCCTGACGGAAGAAGTGTCCATGGCTGACGCGCTTGGCAGGTCCTTTGCCGTGATCGGCATAGACCTGAACAAGTTTAAGGAAATCAATGACACGCGGGGACATGCCGCAGGCGATATCGTCCTGACCACCCTGGCGGAGCGGTTCTGCGCCCTGCTGGGGGAAGGCGAGTTCGTGGCCCGTCTCGGCGGGGATGAATTCGTCGCCATACACCGCATGGTGGATGATGGGGAACTGCACGGTTTTGTTGACCGTATCCAGCTTGCGCTGAATGAACCCATCCCGATCGAGAATTATACGGTCGCAAGCGGTGGCAGCATTGGTGTTGCGGTCTATCCTACGGATGGAACCGATTGTGAAACCCTGATTTCCCGTGCCGATCTGGCGATGTACCGCGCCAAGATCGACCTGCACCAGACAGTCTGGTTCTATGAAAGCTCGCTGGACCAGAACGTGCGCGAACGGCGCGCACTGGGCGAGGATCTGAAGCGGGCGATGGCGGAGGGACAGCTTTCGCTGTTCTATCAGGTGCAGACGGTCGTCGCGACCGGAAAGGTTGCGGGCTACGAAGCCCTGCTGCGCTGGGACCATCCCACGCGCGGCTCCGTGCCGCCGCTGGAAATCCTTGATCTGGCGGATGAGAACGGCCTTGTCATCCAGCTTGGCGAATGGGTGCTGGAGCAGGCGTGTCGAACCGCGCTGGGGTGGGATTCCGATATCTGTGTCGCCGTCAACATGTCGGCCGCGCAGTTTCTGGAACCGCGTTTTGCGGAAACCGTGCAGGCGGTGCTTGCACGCACCGGCCTGCCCGCGGGGCGTCTTATGATCGAACTGACCGAGGAAACGGTCCAGTGCGATCATCCCCGTGCCCTGACCATGGCGCGCAGGGTGCATGATCTGGGTGTTCGCCTTGCCCTTGACCAGTTCGGCGGCAAGCATTCGGTCCTGTCGGCATTAAGCGACTTTCCTTTTGACAAGATCAAGCTCGACCGCCTTGTCATGCAGCGTGCGGAAACGGACCCGAGCATTGCGGAACTGGTTCGTGCCGTGACGATTGCAGGCCATGCGCTGCATATGTCGGTTCTTGTGCAGGGGATCGAAACGGGCGCCCATCTTGCCCTGGTTTCATCGGGCGGATGTGACGAAGGGCAGGGTTTCCTGTTTGGCACCCCCATGCGGACAATCATGTCCGAAATGGCCCCGGCGGGGAACAAGGAAGATCTGCGTGGCGTCCAGTCCGCCCCACATTTTATCCCGCGATTTGAAAGCCCTGGAATCCGTTATGAAACAATCTGAGCAAGCGGCAGAACCGTCCGGACTGCACATGACGGCGGACGCGAAACCAGCAGGGAATGATGGTGGCATGACCGCTGTTGTCAGCCTTGAACTGCTGGAACAGGCGACGGATGGCATTGTTGTCATCAATGAGCGCAACGAAGTTGTTTTTTTTAATCCCGCAGCCGAAAAATTGTGGGGTTTTACGGAAAGCGAGGTTCTGGGACACAATGTCAGCCGTCTCGTGCCCTCCATCTATCGCGGGGATCACGACAGCTACATTGACAAGAACCGCAAGACCGGCGTGGGGCGCATTGTCGGCACATCGCGGGAGGTGACGTTCGAGAACAAGGCCGGAGACTATATTTCCGGCGAGATGTCGATTTCCACTGCGGTGCTCGGGCCGGAAAAGAAGCGTTTTTACATGGCCGTCATGAAAGGCGTGACGGAAGAAAGCCACCGGCGCAAGCTGCATGACCTGCAGAATGCGGTGTTCGAAGCCATTTCAAACGACATGCTGATACAGGATGTGGCCGATCTGGTGTGCCGGGAGGTCGAAAGCTTCGTTCCCAACACCGTGGCGGTCCTTCTCCTGCTGGATGAAAACAACCGCCTGCGTATCCTGTCCGGTCCCGGTCTGCCCCGCCATTATGCCTCCGCGCTTGAAAACGTGGTATTGAGCGACGCCGATCTGGCGGCCGTCACCAATGACCTTACGGCAATCGGCAGCATTGTCTGGGACAGTTACAGTTCACTTGGCATCTCGCTGGGGCTGCACGACTGCTGGGCTTCGGCCATCCGGTCGCGCAATGGCCGGATTTCGGGTATTTTTGCCCTCTATTCCCGTAATCAGTACAAACTGAGCGACTGGCCGCGGAAGATCGTCGCAGGATGCGTGTCGTTCTGTAGTGTCGTGATCGAGAATTATGAGGCGCAGCAGCATATCTCGCAACTGGCCAATTATGATTCGCTGACCGGCTTTCTCAATCGTTCCGCCATTCACAAGGTCATCAAGTCGATGATCGACCTGCCGGGCGATAACAGTTTTTCGATCTTCATGATCGATATCGACCGCTTCCGCGATATCAATGACACGCTGGGTCATATGAATGGTGATGCCTTCCTCAGGGCCATTGCCGACCGGCTGAAATCCCTGTCGCAGAGCAACTATATCCTCAGCCGTTCCGGCGGGGATGAGTTCGTTATTGTCATGCCCGACAGCAACGAAGCCAGCGCCGTATCATTTGCCCGCAGCCTGATAAAAGGCATGCAGGAACCGGTCGAGATTGCGGGCAACCTGCTTGTCGTGTCGCTGGGCATAGGGATCAGCATTTTTCCCGAAAACGGCCCCGACGGACAGTCCCTGCTCAGTCATGCCGAAAGCGCCATGCGCCGGTGCAAGAAGGAAGCACGCGGCAGTTTCTGCGTATCCAGCACGGCGGATAACCGTGCGGCACAGGACCGGCTGCTGCTGGGGTCAGCCCTGCGGGACTCACTGGCGCGGGGCTTGCTGAACCTGCATTACCAGCCGCAGGTGGATATCAGGACCGGCAGGCTGTACGGGGCGGAAGCCCTGTCGCGGTGGAACCATCCCACGCTCGGCAACATCTATCCTTCCCGCTTCATCGCGGTGGCGGAGGATACCGGACAGATCGAGACGATCGGCACATGGTCGCTGGAAGAAGCCGTAGGCCAGCTTGTCAAATGGGACGGGGCGGGGCTTCATGTCCCGGCGGTGTCGGTCAACCTGTCGGCGGCGCATTTCCGTAACCGTGACCTGCCCGCCCTGATCGAACGCATCCTCAGGGAGCATGACATCCAGCCGCAGCGTCTGACTGTTGAAATTACGGAAAGCGTCATGGTGGGGGAAAACGAGGATACGATGACGGGACTGGCCGCGATCCATAATCTGGGTGTCGGCCTGTCCATGGATGATTTTGGCACCGGTTACTCCTCCCTTTCGCGTCTGACGCGGCTGCCGCTGACCGAAATCAAGATTGACCGCAGTTTTATCATGAATCTGGAACATGACGCCAACGCGCAGGCTGTCACGACGGCGGTGATCGGTATCGGAAACCGGCTGAAGATGACGGTTGTGACTGAAGGCGTGGAGACGGAATCCCAGCTTGAACTGCTGGAGGGACTGAACTGCGATGTGGCGCAGGGTTACCTGTTCGCCCGGCCCATGACGCCAGATGACATGCTGGCCTGGGCCCGCCAGAAGATGAAGATAACGCAGTAGCCGGCGCATATCTGCCGGGTATTGCGGCAGCAGGTCAGGAGTGGTTCCGAATACCGTGCGACGTGGCCCGGTCCGGTCATGACCGGTTTGCATGGCGCGGGGGGCATGTCATACATCGGGAAAGACGTGCGGGGTGCGCCCATACCGGGCCTGCACGACATTTCCTGCCCCTGCATCCATCATCCGGTGCGCTGGGGCATATGGCCACAGGATAATCCCATGACCCAACCCGTTTTTGATCTTTGTCTGAAAAATGGCAGCGTTGTCCTGCCGGATGCCACGGTTATTACCGATGTGTATGTGCGTGACGGGCGTATTGCCCGGATCGGCGGACAGGGCGACGCGGGGCGGGTCATTGACTGCACCGGTCTGACCATCCTGCCCGGCGTGATCGATACACAGGTCCATTTTCGTGAACCCGGCCTGACCGGGGCGGAGGATCTGGCAACCGGCAGTATGGCCGCCGTGATGGGTGGTGTGACGGCAGTGTTCGAGATGCCCAACACCAAACCCGCAACCGACTGCCCCGAGGCCGTGGTGGACAAGCTGGACCGCGCCCGGGGCCGTATGTGGTGCGATCATGCTTTTTATGTGGGCGCCACAACGGATAACGCCGATCGGTGCGGCGAGCTGGAAATGCTGCCGGGCACGGCGGGTATCAAGATCTTCATGGGGTCATCCACAGGCAACCTGCTGGTATCCGATGACGCGGTGCTGGAGCGGGTCTTGCGTTCGGGTCGCCGCCGCGTCGCCATCCATGCCGAGGATGAGGGACGCCTGCATGAACGTCTGTCGGAACGTAAGGCGGGTGATCCGTCATCCCATCCCGTGTGGCGGGATGATGAAACGGCGCTGCGTGCGACGCAGCGCATCGTGCATCTGGCGCGACGCACCGGTCGCCGTATCCATGTCCTGCATGTCACCACACCTGCTGAACTGGAGTTCCTGTCCGGCCACAAGGACATCGCCAGTTGCGAGGTCACGCCCCAGCATCTGACACTGGCGGGCGAGGAAGCCTATGCCGAACTGGGCACGCTGGCGCAGATGAATCCGCCCATCCGGGGGCGTGAATGGCGTGACGGGCTATGGTACTGGATGGGGCAGCGTGTGCCCGACATCATCGGCTCCGACCATGCGCCGCACACGCTGGAAGCCAAGCAGCGCGCTTACCCCGATTCACCGTCCGGCATGCCGGGGGTGCAGACCCTGCTGCCGCTCATGCTGGATCATGTCGCCCATGGGCGGCTGTCGCTGCGCCGGGTGGTGGACATGACCTCCGCCGGGCCGCAGCGCCTGTTCGGGCTGGTGAACAAGGGGCGTATCGCGGTGGGGTATGATGCCGATTTCTCGGTCGTTGACCTTGCCGCGCGCTGGACGGTCCAGCAGGAGTGGCTGGCCTCCAGATGTGGATGGTCGCCTTTTGTGGGGCGTGAACTGACGGGGCGTCCCGTTGGCACCGTTATCCGCGGGAACGTTGTCATGTGGGAAAACCAGCTTGCCCCCACCGCGCAGGGTGAGCCGCTGCGTTTTGAAGCAACGGATCGTCCCCGCGAAGCCTGATGCTGTTCCGGTGCTGTGTATCGTTCCTGCAAGACGGCAGGATGCAGCACCGGTATCCGCTACGTATGGTTCTGGCGCTGGGGACGTGGGCGAGAGTGGCTGCATGTCCCCTTTGGAGCATCTCGTGGGCTGCATCTCATCGAACCCGGATGTTTCGGGTTCAAAAACGCAGCCACCTCATCAGTGCATAACCGCCTGATCTGCTGGCATCTGACTGGCATGATGCGTTTACCAGACTGAGTCTGGTTCAGCCGGTCCCGGTTGGATACGGGGAAGCATCGTCTGACGGTGCGATGTATGCCGATACGGCGGAAATAACAGGCATCGCTGTCAGGTGTGCTGCTGGTGTCCTGTCATCATGCAGCGTGATCTGTGTGCATTCTGCTGCATGCAGGGCGAAGGACATGACGACAGGTCCGCACGTTCCCTGTTACAGGGCAGCATGACGCATGCGTAAATGCGCTACCATTTTATTATTACTGATTTTCTGGAAGTAAAATGGTGCCCAAGGGCGGGATCGAACCACCGACACTGCGATTTTCAGTCGCATGCTCTACCAACTGAGCTACTTGGGCACCGGGCCGTTTGTCCGGCTTGTCACGACACTCAGGAGCACCGTGACGGTGGACAAGCGTTTAACCTACCTCATCATCGGGATCAACCCGTCTTGTGTATTTTTCATCCTCTTCAGATGGAATCTCTGTCGAGGGAACGCGGTACTGCCCTGAAAACCAGCGGCCAAGGTCCACATCCGCACACCGGCGCGAGCAGAACGGCCGGAAACGCGCCTGCGCGGGCTGGCCACAGATGGGGCAGGGGGGAAGGGTGGGCTGTTCGGTCATGGTTCAAATCTCCAGCCATTGGCGGGCAGGGTCTGATCCGCAACAGGCTGGAGTATGCGGCCGGTCAGGCGCGTGAAGTCCTCCATCCAGCCCGGATGGTCTTGCAGCAGCGTCATGATACCATACCCGCATGCCAGTCGGACAGGCTGTCCAGTGGGCGGCATGCCCCGATGGGCCTGCATCTGTCCGCGCAGGGCATGGATCAGCCGTCCCTCACGGGACTGAAGCAGCTCATGCAGGGGCGGATGGACGCGCGGGCGTACGATTTCGGCCAGACCAAGTGCGGTAAACCCGAGAAAGCGCGGACGCAGCGGATCGTCTTTCAGCAGGGTCTCGATCACCTCACCCAGCGCACGTCGCTTGCGTACGGCCAGTCCCGCTACGTCAACAATGATCGCCCCAGACAGGTTGCGTAGCCGTAGCTGGCGCAGAAGGTCGGGCAAGGCATCACGGTTGGCGGCGAACTGGGCTGTCTGCTTGGGGCGGCGGTCTATGCTGGTCGCCCCCCCATCCATGTCGATCGCCACCAGTGCGGGTGTGGGGGTAATGCTGGCCGACATGCCACCGGGCAGCGATATCACAGGGTCTTCCAGCCCGTCCGCCTGCGCGCGCAGGTCGCTGTCGAAAGCGGAATTGACGCGTGTCAGGCGCGGATGCAGCGTTACGGGCAGCAGGGTGGCAACGGCGGCATCGTCGATAACGATAGGGGCGTCTGGATACTGGCGCGCAAGCCGGTCCAGCGGGGTTGGTCCGCGTCGCAACAGTTGTGGCGCCGCCCCGCCGGGCAGGTCGGGTGGCAGGTTGCGCGCACCCAGCCGTACCCCTTTGCCGCCCTGCGCGCTGCGCGTGACGGAAACAAGGATGGTCTGTCCCTGTGTCAGGGGGCCAAGCCCTTCCGAATCAGGCAGGAAGCCTGCCTGTTCCTGTCCGGGCAGGGTGACGAAGGTGCCCCCAAGGGCCGGCACATGGGCGCTGACGGCGGCGCGGTAGATGTCGCCCACCCCATCGGGCATGTCAGGTCGCCACAGTGCGAAATCCTGCATGACGCCATTGCTGGTTACGGCAAGGCGGATCTCGCCGGGGCTACTGCTGGCGCAAATGCGCATATTCAACGGAGCCAGTTTCCCTTCTGCCCGCGCAGCATCTGCGCGGTTTCAAACAGCGGAAGGCCAACAATACCCGTGTAACTGCCAGACAGGAACCGCACGAACGCCGCCGCGTGTCCCTGTATCGCATAGCCGCCTGCCTTGCCATTCCAGTCGCCCGCTTCAAGCAGGGCGTCGATCTGCATGGGTGTGAGGCGGGAAAACGTGATGGTGCTGGCAACCAGACGATTGCTTGCCCGTCCGTCCTTCCATGTGGCGCTGGGCCGTATGGACACGGCCGTATAAACGGTATGACGCCGCCCGGACAGCAGGGTCAGGCATTTGCGTGCCGTCTGCACATCCTCCGCCTTGGGAAGGATGCGTCGCCCCAGGGCTACAACCGTGTCAGCCGCGATGACCAGTGCCGGTTCATCGTGCATGGCCGCCACATGTTCGGCCTTCCGGGCTGCCAGACGCTGGGCGTAGGGCCGGGGCAGTTCCTCCCGGCGGGGCGTTTCATCAATATCCGCAGGGCAGACCTGATCCGGGACGATCCCGATCTGGCGCAGAAGTTCAACCCGTCTGGGAGAAGCAGACGCAAGGACGAGCCGTGCGCCCGCATCCGCCCCGGATGGGGCGGTGGTTCCGGTCATGACCGACAATGCGGGCTTACTTGAAGCGGAAGGTGATGCGACCCTTTGTCAGGTCATAGGGCGTCATTTCCACGTTCACGCGGTCACCGGCCAGAACGCGGATGCGGTTCTTGCGCATCTTGCCGCTGGTATGGGCCAGGATGGTGTGCTCATTATCCAGCGTGACGCGGAACATGGCGTTGGGCAGCAGTTCGGTTACCGTGCCGCTGAATTCAATCATGTCTTCTTTAGACATCGTGTCCTTCAATCATTAGAATTGCCGTCCGTCTGCGGGGCCGCAGCGCAATACGGTTGGTTTATGTGGGGATACAAACGCCCCGGGTCAAGTTTCGTTGTGCGCGCCGTCCAGCGCGGCGAGCCTGACGGACACGCTCAGCGCATGTGCGTCAAGCCCTTCGGCCTGTGCAAGGCTGACGGCGGCAGGACCGATTTCGCGCAGCGACTCGGCCTGCGCCTCGATGAACGTCGTGCGCTTGATGAAATCGAACACCGACAGACCCGATGAAAAACGCGCTGTACGGCTGGTCGGCAGCACATGGTTGGGACCACCCACGTAATCACCGATCGCCTCGGGGCAGTAACGCCCGACAAAGATGGCGCCCGCGTGCCGCACGCGTTCAAATACCGGTGCGGGATTGTCGATCATGAGTTCCAGATGTTCCGGCGCGATCGTGTTTACAAGATCGGCGGCTTCATCCAGATCGCGTACGATGATGATCGCGCCATGCGCGTCCCAACTGGTGCGGGCAATTTCGGCACGTGGCAGGGTTTCAAGTTCTGTTGCTACCGCGCGCTCCACTTTTTCCGCCATGGCGGTATCGGGCGTGATCAGGATGGACTGGGCCATGGGGTCATGTTCGGCCTGCGCCAGCAGATCAAGTGCTATGGCGCGCGGGTCGTTATTGCCATCGGCTACGACAACCACTTCCGACGGACCGGCGATGCTGTCGATCCCCACCGTGCCGAATACCTGCCGCTTCGCTTCGGCCACATAGGCATTGCCCGGTCCCACCACGCGGTCCACGGGGGCGATGGTCGCCGTGCCATAGGCCATGGCGGCCACGGCCTGCGCGCCGCCCACGCGATAGATCTCGCTCACGCCGGAACGGCGGGCAGCGGCCAGCACCAGCGGGTTAAGCGCCCCATCGGGCGTGGGAACGCACATGGCAATGCGCTTGACCCCCGCCACACGGGCCGGGATTGCGTTCATCAGAACGGAGGAAGGATAGGCTGCCTTGCCACCGGGTACGTAAAGCCCCACCGAATCCAGTGCCGTCCACCGCATGCCCAGTGTCACACCGGCCTGATCGACGTAACGCAGCCCCTCGGGCATCTGGGCCTTGTGGAACGACTCGATACGGCTGGCCGCGACTTCCAGCGAGTCCAGCAGTTCGGGTGCCACTTCAGCGCAGGCGGCCTCGATTTCATCCGGGGTGATCCGCAGGCGGTCAGGGGTGACGTCGGTGCGGTCGAAACGGTTTGTGAATTCACACAACGCTTCATCGCCACGGGCACGGACGGCTGCCAGAATTTCGGTTACCGGCCTGTCGACGCGGGCGGTGTCGCTGTCACGCTCGGCCAGCAGTTTACGGAATTCGGTGTCGAAATCGGTCCGGGTCGTATCAAGGCGTTTCATGACTGCTGGTCCCTGGTCTGCGCCGGTGCCAGCGCCGTGCGGAAACGGTTGATGAGTGCGGTAATGCGTTCGGGCTGGGTTTTCAGCGCCGTACGGTTCACGATCAGGCGGCTGGTGATGTGCGCGATGGTGTGAGTTTCCTCCAGCCCGTTGGCCCGCAGGGTGGAGCCCGTATCGACCAGATCGACAATCAGGTGCGACAGGTCCAGAACCGGGGCCAGTTCCATCGCGCCGTGCAGATGCACGATGCTGGCGTTTATGCCGCGTGCGGCGAAATGCCGCCGCGTGATGGAGGGGTATTTGGTCGCCACCCGTACCTGCGACAGGCGGTTGGGATTGTCTTCCTGCCCGCTGCGGTCACGCGGCTGGGCGATGGAAATACGGCAGCCACCGATCCCCAGATCAAGTGGGGCATAGATTTCAGGGTAGTCGAATTCCATCAGCACGTCGGCGCCGCATATGCCGATCTGTGCGCCGCCGAAGGCGACGAAAGTTGCGACATCGAACGAGCGCACCCGCACCACGTCCACGCCGGGATCGTTGGTTTCAAAGCGCAGGAGACGGCTTTTTTCGTCATTGAAATCCGGGCCGGGCACAATGCCCGCCGTATGCAGAAGCGGCGCCGCGGCTTTGAGGATACGGCCCTTGGGCAGGGCCAGTACCAGCGGGCTATCCGTTTCCGGAACGGGGTTCTGGGCCGGTGACAGGACGGTCAATGCATTCTCCGACATGAAGGCGGGCACCCGCTGTCAGTGCAGGGTGCTTTTCGTGACATGCGCGCATACCACATTCAGCCGTCATGCAGGAAGGGCGCTTTTCTCCGGTCTGGTGTGCTAGCCCGACACGCGCTCGATATGCGCGCCGCACTGTGCGAGCTTGCGTTCCACGGCCTCGTAACCGCGGTCCAGATGATAGACACGGCTCAGGATCGTTTCGCCGTGGGCTGCAAGCCCCGCCAGAATCAGTGAAAACGACGCCCGCAGGTCGGTCGCCATGACCGGCGCGCCGGATAGTGCATGCACGCCGCGAATGATGGCGGAAGATCCATGGACATTGATGCGCGCGCCCATGCGGTTGAGTTCGGGCACATGCATGAAGCGGTTTTCGAAAATGGTCTCCGTCACCATTGACGCCCCTTCGGCGACCGACAGCAGCGCCATGAACTGGGCCTGCATGTCGGTGGGGAAGCCGGGATAGGGTTCGGTCATGATATCGACGCCACGCAGCGCGCCGGTGCGCTGGACACGGATCGCACCATCTTCTTGCGTCATTTCAACGCCCGCTTCCTCCAGCGCGCGCACGACCGCGCCCAGATGTTCGATCTGGCCGCCCACCAGCCGCAGTTCCCCGCCGGTAATCGCGGCAGCGCAGGCATAGGTGCCGCATTCGATCCGGTCGGGCATGACCCGGTAGCGCGCGCCATGCAGCGCCTCCACCCCGTCAATGACCAGCTTGCCGCCACCGGCATCGGTGATGCGCGCCCCCATGGCGTTGAGGCAGCCCACCAGATCACCGATTTCGGGTTCACGCGCCGCATTGACGATCTCGGTCCGGCCTTTGGCCAGACAGGCGGCCATAAGCAGGTTTTCCGTCGCCCCGACCGAGGCGAAAGGCAGGATGACCCGCTCCCCCTTCAGCCCGTGGGGCGCTTCGGCATGGATATAGCCGTTTTCAAGCGTGATCTTCGCCCCCAGCGTTTCCAGCGCCTTGAGGTGCAGGTCAACCGGGCGCGTGCCGATGGCGCAGCCGCCGGGCAGCGATACGCGCGCCACCCCGCAGCGTGCCAGAAGTGGCCCCAGCACCAGAATCGATGCCCGCATCTTGGATACGATGTCATAGGGCGCTTCGGTGTTGGTGATGGTCCCGCCAATGGACAGCGTGCCGCCGTCGCCGCTTACGTCTTCCACCGTCAGGCCGTGCTGTTCCAGCAGGCGACGCATGGTACGGATGTCGGCAATGCGGGGGACATTGTCCAGCACGAGCCGTTCGGACGTGAGCAGGCCGGCGACAAGCAGCTTCAGGGCCGAATTCTTGGCCCCGCCGATAATGATGTCGCCACGCAGCGGATGCCCGCCGTGAATGATGAAACGGTCCATGCGGTGTGGTTCCTGCCCTTACATGCGTGGCGGGGCGACGCCAACCTGCCCCATGTACTTGCCCTTGCGGTCGGCGTAGCTGACCTCGCAGGGGGAAGCGCCCTGGAAGAACAGGAACTGGCAGATCCCCTCATTGGCATAGATGCGCGCGGGAAGTGGCGTTGTGTTGCTGATTTCGATCGTGACCTGGCCTTCCCATTCGGGTTCCAGCGGGGTCACGTTTACGATGATGCCGCACCGCGCATAGGTGGATTTGCCAAGGCAGACCACCAGCGTGTCGCGCGGTATGCGGAAATATTCGACCGTGTGCGCCAGCACGAAGCTGTGGGGCGGGATGGTGCAGCAGTCCCCATGGCGGGTGACGAAGCTGGTGTCGCTGAAATTCTTGGGATCGACGACCGCGTTGTCCACGTCCGTAAAGATCTTGAATTCATTGGCGACACGCGCGTCATACCCGTAGGAGGACAGACCGAACGAGATGACCCCGCTACGGTTCTGCTTCTCCACGAAGGGTTCGATCATGCCATGGTCCGTGGCCATGCGGCGAATCCACGTATCAGGCATTATTGGCATGGTGTCCCTTCCTTCGGCATCTGGTGCGTGCGGACGGAACTGCCGCCAGCCGCTGCGCGACCACTAGCGAAGTGACCGCCCAACCGCAACTGGCAATCACCTTTCATTGCAGGATATGTCGCACCCGTCGCTTTTGTCCGTATCCGGGGCCGGGGTGCTGCGCGCACGGCTCTGCTGCTTGCGGCGGCGCAGGTTGGCGCGCAGGGCTTCGGCCTCGCGTTCAAGGCGTTCGCGGCGCGCGGCGGCGGCCCTGTCGGTCAGGGTGGGGGAATCGGTCCGTTCGGTCATGGTTGCGTTTCGTCGGCACAAGGTGTTGCCCGCCCCGGTAGCCAGGGCGGGATGGGGGTCAGGCCGTGGTTTCGGCTTCAGGCTGCGTGGCTGCGGTCTGCTGCTTCACGTCCTGCGGACAGCCACAGCGGATCAGCAGTTCACGCAGCGCGCGCACGACGGGAAAGATTTCGACATTGCGGTCGTGGCCGACTTCGTCCCATGCCGCCTGTTCCATTTCCACAATTTCCTTGTCCTCAAGGAAGATGCGGTTGGTGAACCAGCCAAGGGCGGGCCAGATCACATCGATCAGCAGCGGCGTCTGCGGGCGCAGGACCGAAAGCAGGCCGAAGGAAAGGGTCTCGCGCTGGTCCTTGTCCTGCGGGACGTAGGCAACCCACAGGTCCATGATCAGGTCACCGTCCTTATCGACGATGCGCAGGGTCTGGTACGGATATTCCGTACGGATGGTCACGACTTCCTCAATGGGCTGTTCCTTGCCCTGAAGGTCCTTGTGCTTGCCAAAGATCAGCCGTTCGGCCAGGGGCTGCTGCCCCGCGCTGCGCATGAAGCTGTAGCGGGCTTCGATAAAGTCCTCGCCACGGTCCTGACCGAGGAAGCGGGCCTTGATCTGCCCCATCTGGCGGCGGTGCAGGAACTGATGGTTCATGTCCATCAGGTTTTCGTGCATGAAGGTGTAGTGGCAGTTCACGCGCGGGCTGAAATGCTTGGTCTTGTAGGCGGGGTTGTCCGTCTGGGCCAGTTTGGGGAAGGGGACGGTATCAGCCTTTTCCGGGTCACCGGGGAAAATGAAGATCAGGCCGCCCGCCTCGCGCACGGGGAAAGTACGCACGCCGTTGGGCAGCTTGCCCTTGCCCAGATAAGGCACGTCGATGCAGCGGCCCGAACGGCCGAATGCCCAGCCATGGTAGCAGCAGCGCACGGTCTGCCCCTTCACCAGCCCCTTGCTCAGCGGCACCTGCCGGTGGGGGCAGCGGTCATACAGCGCGAAGACGCCACCTTCTTCGGGTCGGACCAGGGCGATCGGCGTACCGGCATAGGATACGCCTACCGTTTTGCCCTTGGGCACATCGGATGACCACGCGACCGGATACCAGAAATCCGGATTGGCATTGACCCGGCGCAGGTCGGGCTGCGGGGTCGCGGATGCGGTGTCAGCCATGGCGGGGGAAATCTGGTTCATGTGGTGCAGTCCCGAAAGTGTTCACGTTGGAATGGTGGCCGGCGGGTCACGCCCGTATGCCACGGATATAGCTGCGCAATGGGTGAAGAATTTCGGCGATGTTGTCGACTGTAAACCATGCCTTGCATAAGGCCCATGCTTAATGCTGGACGCTCCGCGCGGCTTTCCGGGCCAGCATGAGCCAGATCAAGGAAACCCTTTTCCAGCCATGGCATAATTGTCATGCGTCACAGGCTGGCCTGTGCGGGGTGCGGGTCCTGCCCATCTTCCTCCCCGGTGGTCAGGCCATGGTAGAAACTGTCCGCCAGATGCGTGTGCAGCAATTCATCATAGACCGTCAGCGTCGCGTACTGCATCGCCTGTGTCGAATAATGCGTGACTACATTTTCGCGCGCATGCCATGCCAGATTTGCCCGCTCCTCCGCGGAGAGGGTCATGACGCGGTGGATGCATCCGGCCAGCGCCTCCACATCACCGGGGGGGAAGATGAAGCCGGTTACCCCATCCTCCACCGTTTCCAGTGCCGCGCCGTGTCCCGCCACGATGACGGGGCAGCCCATGGCCTGTGCTTCCACCACCACGCGGCCGAACGGCTCGGGCCGCAGGGAAGGGACGATAACCATGTCCGCCAGCATCATGGCGGCGGGCATGTCGGAACAGTGACCGGCAAAGCGCAGATGCCCGTCAATGCCGCGCTGCCGGGCGAGGTTTACAAGCTCCGTTCCCTGCTTCTCGTTCGCTTCACCCACGAAAACGCATACCCATTCCCCGATGGACGGTTCCGTGCGTTGCAGCCGCGCCAGCGCTTCGAGCAGCAGGGTATGGCCTTTCCACGCCGTAACCCGCGCAGGCAGCATGATCACGGTGGCTCCATCGGGGATGTTCCACTGTTCGATCAGGGGCTGCACGCGGTTGCCCCGCACGCCGTGGGGGTCGAAGCGCACCATGTCCGCGCCACGTGGGATCAGGCGCAGGCGGTCGCTGCCAACCCCGTATTCATCATGCAGGCGGTTCGCGATGTAACGGCTTATGGCAATGACACGCGTGCCGGAGGCCAGCACGCTGTTATACCGCTTCTTGCCCGGCAGATTGGCGGCATGCACGCCATGCCATGTGGTGACGAAAGGGACATCAAGCCGCCGACATGCCAGATAGGACGCCCATGCAGGCGCGCGCGAACGGGCATGGACCAGTCTTACGCCGTAATGCTGTATGACATGGCGCAGCCTGCGGGCGTTGCGCATGATGGCAAGCGGGTTCTTGGCGCCAAGTTCCATTTCAATGGGGATGGCGCCGATATATTTCAGGCGCGGTACAAGACGCCCACCGGCACTGGCGACGAGGGCCGTGCCCCCGGCCTGCACGATGGCCTGCGCCATTTCCAGCGTGCCCTGTTCAATGCCGCCGGATTCGAGTGCTGGCAGGGCCTGCAGGATAACGGGGCGGTCGGTAACGGTTTGCATCACACTCCACCCTATCATGAACGTAACGGAACTGCACGGTCTGCTGGCGAATGGGGTTTTGTCCTTGACCTTCATGCCCTGCGGTCCGACGAATGGGGGTAATGAGACTTTCTGCCTGCCTGCCTGTTCCCCGTTTCGCCATGCAGGGATTGCGCCCTGTCGGGCGCGCTGTTTTCCATGCCCGGCTTCCCCTGCGGCCTGACCGCAGCCCTGGGGTAGTGTGGGTGGCGGCCATGGCCGTGGCGGGGATATGCATGCTGCTGGCTGTCGTGATCTGCGGGCGCGCATGGGCGCAGGCGGCTCCAGCCGCCCCCGCACCGTCCGAACCTGTGGCTGTATCAGCGGGTGGGGAGTGGAGCTTCCGGCGCTGTACCGCCACCCTGTCCGATGACCCCGATGGCGCACGCGATTATGCGGAGGACTGGCAGAGCCATGGTGGCGGGCTGGAGGCTGAACAGTGTGATGCCATGGCGCAGATGGAACTGGGCGACGTGGCGACCGCCGCGACAATGCTGGACCATCTGGCCCATGTAACCGACTGGTCATCCCCCCGGCAGGCCGGAACGCAGGCTCCGGCGGATACAGCTCTCGCCCTGTCGCGCCGCGCGGGTCTGGCTGAACAGGCGGCGCGGGCATGGCAGGCGGATGACAGTCCCCGTCAGGCACTGGACAGCGCCGCCTATGGCCTGACGCTCAGGCCCGATGATGCGGCGCTGAAACTGGTTTATGCGCGCGTTGCGGTGGAACTGGGCCAGCCCGCGCGGGCGGTCGAGACGCTTACGCCGCTGCCGGGCAGTCAGATGGAACGTGATGAGGCATTGGTGGCGCGCGCCGCCGCATGGCGCCAGATGGGGCGCATCGATAAGGGTATGGCCGATATCAATGCAGCGCTGAAGGATATGCCTGATAATGGTGCGGCCCTGCTTGAACGCGGTATCCTGTACCAGCGGCAGGGATTGATGGAAGCCGCCCGCGCCGACTGGCAGGACGTGGTTGCGGTGGCCCCGGATTCGGATGAGGCCGATCTGGCGCGTCAGGACCTGTCCCTGCTGGAAACAGACCCCGAGGCCCCCTGATCCCATGGCCCGCATTCTGGTGATCCGGCTGGGTGCGCTGGGCGATTTTGTCCAGTCCTTCGCACCTTTCGTCGCCATTCGCGCCCATCATGCGCATGACCGGGTTGATCTGCTGACCCAGCCCGCCTTTGCCGAACTGGGGCAGCACGCGCCATGGTTCGACCATGTGCTGACGGACAGCCGTCCGCCTTGGCATGACCTGCGCGCGGTCATGGCCCTGCGGCGGATGCTGCGTTCCTATGATTTCATCTACGATCTGCAGACATCGGGGCGCAGCACGCGCTATTTCCGCCTGTCGGGCATGAAGGCGTGGTCGGGAATCGGGCGGGGCGCAGTGGCGGTGCATGACAGCCCGCAACGTCGCTTCATGCATACCCGTACCCGTCAGCGTGACCAGTTGCGTCATGCGGGACTCGACAGCCTGCCGGTGCCCGACCTGTCATGGCTGGCGCGGGGTGGTCCTGTTCTGCCGGGGCCGTACGCCGTGCTGGTGCCGGGGGCCGCCGCCCATCGTCCCGCCAAACGCTGGCCGGTGGAGCGGTATGCGGCCCTTGCCACACATTTGCACGCGAAAGGGCTGCTGCCCGTTGTTGTCGGCAGTAAGGCGGAAACGCCGCTTGCCACCATTATCCGCCGCGCATGCCCCACGGTGCTGGACCTGACGGGCCGGACCAGCCTGCTGGAACTGGGTGGAGTGCTTGCGCGCGCGGCCTGTGCCGTGGGCAATGATACCGGGCCGATGCACATGGCCGCAGCGCTGGGCGTGCCCGCCACCGTGCTGTTTTCGGCAGACAGCAACCCGGCGCTGACCGCCCCGGTGGGGCAGTATCCGGGGCAGGTAAAGGTGATTTATGTGCGCGATCTGGCCACTGTGCGCATGGACAGGGTTGCGGCGACGCTCGCCTGACGCCATTACAGCGGAATATCTTCATACCGGAGCAATGAAACCATGCCTGCCATAACCCTGCCTGACGGATCCGTTCGCCGCTTTGACGGGGCAGTGACGGGCACTACCGTGGCGCAGTCCATTGGTGCGGGCCTTGCGCGCGCCGCCCTTGCCATGGAAGTGGACGGTAAGCTCATGGATATCGGCCGCGCGGTCGATCATGACGCCCATGTCCGTTTCATCACCCGCAAGGACCCCGAAGCGCTGGAAATGATCCGCCACGACGCCGCCCATGTGCTGGCCGAGGCGGTGCAGTCGCTGTTTCCCGGCACGCAGGTCACGATCGGCCCGTCCATCGAAAACGGCTTCTATTACGATTTCTACCGCAACGAACCCTTCACGCCGGAAGATTTCGCCGCGATTGAAAAGCGCATGGGCGAAATCGTGGCCGCGAACGAACCCTTTGTGCGCGAAGCATGGCCGCGTGATCAGGCCATCGAATTTTTTGAGGCCAAAGGCGAGCGCTTCAAGGCCGAGCTGATCCGCGACCTGCCCGAAGACGAGGAAATTTCCATCTACCGTCAGGGCGAATGGCTGGACCTATGCCGTGGGCCGCATCTGCGTGGCACGGCTGACGTGGGGAATGCTTTCAAGCTGATGAAGGTGGCGGGCGCCTACTGGCGCGGCGATCATCGCAATCCCATGCTGACGCGCATTTACGGCACGGCATGGCGTGACCGTAAGGAACTCGAAGCCCACCTGCATCAGCTTGAGGAAGCCGAACGGCGCGATCATCGCCGCATTGGCCGGGAAATGGACCTGTTCCACATTCAGGAAGAAGCCGTGGGCCAGATCTTCTGGCATCCCAAGGGCTGGCGGCTGTATTCGGTGCTGCAGGACTATATGCGCCGCGCCCAGAACGGTAACGGCTATCAGGAAGTGCGCACCCCGCAACTGGTTGACCGTGGGCTGTGGGAAGCATCCGGCCACTGGGACAAATACCGCGAGCACATGTTCATCGCCACGGTCGAGGACGAGGACAAGACCCTTGCGCTGAAGCCGATGAACTGCCCATGCCATGTGCAGATCTTCCGCCACGGGCTGCGTTCGTATCGCGAACTGCCGCTGCGTATGGCGGAGTTTGGCGCCTGCCACCGTTACGAACCGTCGGGCGCGCTGCATGGCATCATGCGTGTACGTGGCTTCACGCAGGATGACGCGCACATCTTCTGCACGGAAGACCAGATTGCGGATGAGACCGCCCGTTTCGTGCGGATGCTGTCCGATGTGTATCAGGATCTGGGCTTCGAGCATTTCCGCGTGAAGTTTGCCGACCGTCCCGAACAGCGCGCCGGTGATGACGCGACATGGGACCGCGCCGAAAACGCGCTGAAGGTTGCCTGTGACATGGCGGGCGTTGCCTATGAACATAATCCGGGCGAGGGCGCGTTCTATGGCCCGAAACTGGAATTCGTGCTTCGCGATGCCATCGGCCGTGACTGGCAGTGTGGCACATTGCAGGTGGATTACGTTCTGCCCGAACGGCTCGACGCCTCCTATGTCGGGGAGGACAGCGCCCGCCACCGGCCCGTCATGCTGCATCGGGCCATCCTTGGTTCCTTCGAACGGTTCCTTGGCATCCTGATCGAACAGCATGCCGGTCGCTTCCCGCTATGGCTGGCTCCGGTGCAGGTGGTCGTGGCCTCGATCGTGACCGATGCGGCGGAATACGCGCAGCATGTAACCGATACCCTGCGCGCGGCGGGGCTGGTTGTTGAAGCCGATCTGCGGAACGAGAAGATCAACGCCAAGATCCGCGAGCACAGCCTTGCCCGCGTGCCGGTCATCCTGGTGGTCGGGCGCAAGGAAGCGGAAGAAAACACCGTCGCCATGCGCCGCCTTGGCGGCAAGGCGCAGGACGTGCTGCCGCTGGATGAAGCGGTGTCCGCCCTTGCATATGAGGCCCTGCCACCCGATATCCGGCGTGCGCGCGGCTGAAAGCGCATTCCCGTGCCGTGACTGCATGGCTGTTTTCACGGTTGCCGGGCAAGACAGTACTTGATCTGGGGCGCATCTTTGCGTCACATATCTTCCATAATGCAAGGTCATTCCCTGCCCGCGCGTTTTCGGTGGCTCCGGCCCCCGGCGCGTAGGCATGCGGGATGGCCCTGCCTGCCGTTTGAATGAAACAGTTACAGGAGCTGACCATAGCCAGACCCCCCATGCCCACTCCGCCGAACCGAGAGGGCCCCCGTGTCAATGAAGAGATCCGCGTACCGCAGGTACGTCTGATCGACGAAGAGGGCGAGATGCTTGGCATCATGTCCACGCGTGATGCACTGGCACGCGCTTATTCTGTCGGGCTCGACCTGCTCGAAATCAGCCCGAACGCCGAACCGCCCGTGGCCAAGGTCCTTGACTACGGCAAGTTCAAGTACGAGCAGCAGAAGAAGCGTAACGAAGCGCGCAAGAAGCAGAAAGTCATTGAAATCAAGGAAGTCAAGGTTCGTCCGAACATTGATGAAAATGATTATCAGGTCAAAATGCGCGCGATGAAGACCTTTATCGGCGAAGGGGACAAGGTGAAGGTAACCCTTCGTTTCCGTGGCCGTGAAATGGCGCATCAGGATCTGGGTGTGAAGGTTCTCGAACGCATTCGGGCCGAGATGGACGAACTGGCCAAGGTTGAGCATATGCCCAAGCTTGAAAACCGCCAGATGATCATGGTGCTGGCCCCGCGCTGAAGCGCCCGGTTTTCGGTCCATGAAATGAATAAAGGCCCGTGAGAGATACTCTCCGGGCCTTTTTCATATCCATCCCCGGCATGGGGATCTGGGTATTGCCGCCCTATGGCGTCAGCAGCACGGTCGCGCGGGCGGTGGCTGTAACATCCTGCATCCCCGTGGGGGCGGATGGGGCCATCATGTCGGCGCTGGCGGCGCGCGCCATCATCATGGGCATCGGGCGTGGCATGTCCTGATCGTCCAGCGAGACAGAGGCGAGGGATGAAATCTTCAGCTTCAGGGTATCGGCGGCGGCATGGGCGCGCTGCTGCATATCCTGTAGTGCGAGGGTTTCCGCCTGTCGGGTCAGTTCAGCCCGTTTTTTGCGCGATACCGACCAGTCAAGCCGCGTCAGCGCAAGGTTTTCCGCCTGCAACTGCCCGACCAGTGGCAGCAGCGTCTTGCCATCAGCCGCCGTCAGCCGGATGGTCTGGCGGGCGACCCATTGCGCCCTGCGGTTCTGACGGGTGTCGGCATCTTCATGCTGGACGAAATACGACTCGGCATTGACCGTCAGGTCCGGGGTCTGCGCGGCGGCAGATATGGCCTTGCCGATCAGTGAATTGACCTGTGCCTGCGCCGCCGCAGCGGTGTCCGCCCGGGATTCGGCAAAGAAGGTGGCGGTCAGTTGATCGGGCTGGGCCTGCACCGTACCCGATGCGGTCAGTTCAAGCCGGGTTTCGTCGGATGGGGCGGAGTCGGTGTTCGCACCGGTTCCCTGCGCCAGCGTTACGGCCGGATACAGGCTGGCGGCGGCCAGCAGGGCAGGAAGGGCATGGCGACGGGTAAGGGAACGAAAGCGTGTGAAAATCATGAATGCGTGGTCTCCTTCAGTTCGACCAACGCACGACGGAGTCGTACGATCCCTGAGCGGATGCGCCCGATGCGGCACATGTCTTCTCCCTGCATGCGCAGGCTGTCCACATCCTGCGGCAGGGCAGGGCCGTAGGCATCGATGATGTTCAGCAGCCTGTTGCAGTAGGCCTTGGTGTCGCTGGTGATGATGACGGGTTTGTCCGCCCCGTCCCGTGCGGTAATCACGCGCGCCATGTTGCCCGGCTCTGCCGGGGCGGGTGATGCACCGCACAGGCAGAAGCTCATCACGACGATGGCGGGCGTCATGGCGGGGTGCATGTTCATGGCGCTACTTTACGCTACTGTTCATGTCATGCTGATGGGGGAAAGGTGACGTTTGCGTCATGCCTGATATGTGCGCATCGGATGGAAAATCTTCTTCGCGCGATGTCAGCGCACAGGCGGCGATGGGCAGGGCGAGCGAAACCGTAAGCCCGGGATTATGGGCCGAAAGATGCATCCGCCCCCCATGCAGTTGCACGATGGCGCGGACCATGGACAGACCCAGTCCCGCGCCGGGGGTATTGCGGGCCTTTTCCGCCCGGAAGAAGCGTTCCGTCGCCCGGGCCATGTCGGCTTCGGTCATGCCGATTCCCTCGTCACTGACCGATAGGTCCAGCATCCCTTCACCCGTTGGCCCGGTTATCCGCCCCGGCGAGATTTCGCGGATCTGGGCGCGCAGGAAGACGGTGCCGCCGGGCGGGGAAAACTTGATGGCATTGTCCAGCATGTTGGCCACGGCCTGCTGCACCAGCGACCGGTCGCCGTAGAAGGACAGGTGTGCCGGCAGGTCGAGCGCCAGGGCGATCTCATGCTCCTCCGCCACCGCTTCATACAGGTCCGCCACATCCAGCAGGACGGGAACCAGATCGAATGTCATGAAGGCCGAGCGGCGGGCCCCGGCCTCAATCTGGGCAATGCGTAACAGGGCCTCGAACACGGCGGTAACGTTATCCAGGTTGCCGACCGCGCGTTCGATCGCGCCACGCAGTTCATCGGGCGTGGTGGCGTGAAGGGCCGCGTCCTCAAGCTGCGTGCGCGCCCGCGCGATGGGGGTGCGCAGGTCATGGGCAATGGAATTGGAAACCTGCCGCACGCCATCCATCAGGCGCACGATGCGGTCCAGCATTTCGTTGATGGCTTCGGCGACCTGATCCATCTCGTCGCCATTGCCAACCAGCGGCATGCGCCGGCTCAGGTCGCCATGCGCGATTGCGGAGGTCGTGCGCGCCACGGTCTTGACCATGCGGCGGAAAATCCCGTGCACCAGCACCGCGCCACTGACCGCAAGCAGGGAGACCATGACCCAGGCCCATAGCAGGGAATCGGTCAGCAGGTGCCGCAGCACCCCGCGTGAGCGCACGTCGCGCCCGACCAGCAGGCGGTAGCCACTGTCCAGTTGTCCTGCCGTATGGGTCTGCGCCGTGCCGGGCAGGCGGTAGGCATGCAGTTCCGCCATGCCGCGCAGTCCCGCGCGCGTATCGGGCAGGGTGTACCAGCGGTCGGTATACTGCACGCGTCCCGGCCATGCGGAGACATTGCCCGTCAGGTAATTGCCCTGCGGGTCGATGACCATATAGATCGCGTCGTCATCAAGGTTCTGTTCAAGCCGGTCCTCGATGGTCAGCGCCAGCGTCGGCAGTCCGCCCATGACCCAGCGCTCGGCCAGCGCGCGGGCATCGGCGTTGATGGCGGTTTCGACCTGACGTTCCAGAAACCCGATCGTGCCCCACCACATGAAGGACATGAACAGGACGGAAGACAGGGCGAACAGCATGCCATAGGCCAGCGAGAAGCGCAGGCTGGCCGACCGCCACGCCCGCCACGGCGACCGGCGTGGCCGGACCTGTGTGAAGCCTTCCGCCATTACGGCCGGGACCGCAGGCGGCTGTGCCGCCTATTCCGCACGTAGCATGTACCCGGCATTGCGGATGGTATGGATCAGCGGGGTGTCGAACGGCTTGTCCACTTTCTGTCGCAGGCGCGAGACATGCACGTCGATCACATTGGTCTGCGGGTCGAAATGGTAGTCCCACACGCCTTCCAGCAGCATGGTCCGGGTCACGACCTGCCCCGCGTGGCGGGTCAGGTATTCCAGCAGGCGGAATTCCCGTGGCTGGAGATCGATCTTGCGCCCCGCGCGGCGCACCGTGCGCGACAGCAGGTCGATTTCAAGGTCCGCCAGTTCCAGCTTGGTCTGCGGCGCGGTTTCGGTCCGGCCACGGCGGCCCAGCGCTTCCACCCGCGCCAGCAGTTCGCTGAAGGCGAAGGGCTTGGTCACATAGTCGTCCCCCCCAGCCTTGAGGCCCTGCACGCGGTCATCCACATCCGCCAGCGCCGAAAGCAGCAGGACGGGAGTGGCATTGTTCTGCGCGCGGATGGTCTCGAGCAGGCGCACCCCGTCAATGCCACCGGGCAGCATGCGGTCGAGTATGATCAGGTCGAACTTCTCGCTCACGGCCATGAACAGGCCATCCTTGCCGTTATCGGTCAGTTCGACCAGATGTCCGGCTTCCTTCAGGCCCTTGGCCACGAAATTGCGGACGGTGGGATCGTCCTCGACTACAAGTATATGCACGTTGCCTCACGTCGTTTGGGGCGGGGATCGTTCAGTCTTCCGGGTCCTCGTCGGGGCGGTGGCCGACACAGGCGTTCAGTCCCAGTATCTCATGATGGCGACGGATATGCAGTACCACCGTGGATTCAGGCTGCTTTGCCGCGATGGAGCGGATCAGCATGCGTGATGTGTCAATCGGTTCGTCATTCACCGCGATGATGACATCGCCAATATGCAGATGCGCCTTCATCGCCGGGCCGTCACGGTCGATGCCGACAATCTGCACACCACCATGCCCCGGCCCGTCAGCCAGCGTAACCCCCAGCCACCCCCGGTCAATGCGGCCCTTGCGGCGCAGTTCCTCTACAATAGGGGCCACGATTTCCGATGGCAGCCCGAACCCGATCCCGACCGATCCCCCGGTGGGGGAGACGATGGCCGTATTCACCGCCACCACCTGCCCGCCCAGATTGAATGACGGTCCCCCTGAATTGCCGGGATTGATGGGCGCATCGATCTGAAAGAAATCGTCAAACGGGCCGGTGCCGATGTCGCGCCCGCGCGCGGATACGATACCCGCCGTAACCGATGAACCCAGCCCGAACGGGTTGCCCGCGGCCATGATCCAGTCGCCGATATTGACCAGCCTGCTGTCGCCCCATGGCACGAATGGCAGGGGGCGGGGGGCACGGATCTGGATGACCGCGATATCCGTCAGGTCGTCGCTGCCAACCAGTTGGGCGGGATATTCAGCGCCATCGGCCAGCGATACGGTAATCTGGTCCGCGCCGCCGACTACATGCGCATTGGTCACGATCACGCCGGTGGGGTCGATCAGGAAGCCCGAACCCGCCCCCAGCATTTCTTCCCCATGGGCGCGCATCCGCTCGCGGAAGCGGTGTTCGAACGGCGTGCCCTTCACGCTGGGGGGCAGGGGCTGGTGACCGGGGGCCTGTCGGCTGTCCTGTGCCGACTGGGAAACGGCGATGTTCACCACCGCCGGACCAACCTGGCGTACCAGCGGCGCGAAGGTCAGCGGCCCGGACGAGACGACCGGCGCCACCGGCGCGGCAAACAGTGACGGGGTCGGCTGTGGGGCGGGTGATGCCACACCCTGCGCGCAGGCCGCCACAGTCTGCATGGTCAGGCCGGGAATGCCCAGCAGCAGTACCGGTAGCAGGCGGGAAGCCGGGCGGTGCATGGCGGTCGGTATCCATGTGGGGCGGCAGGAACAAGCATTCATGATGGGCCATGTTATCTTAAAAAAGCGGCAATGCCATGTCTGCATACCCTCATGTCGGGAAATGCATGCCGATTTATGGGTTCCGCCCGTGCCGCGGCGGGGGTGGAGACGCTGTTGCCGGGTTTTCCGGCCAGTCGTGCCGGGGATAGCGACCGCGCATGTCACGGCGCATATCCGCCCATGACCCCGCCCAGAAACCGGCCAGATCGGCGGTAATGGCCTGCGGTCGGCCCGCCGGTGATAGCAGGGCGATGCGCAGGTCCAGCCGTCCGTCCGCTATGCGTGGTGTCTGGGTCACGCCGTAGAAGGTCTGTGCCCGTGCGCTGGCGACCGGCACGGGTTGCAGGTAGTCCACTGCCGCCCGTCCGCCGGGCAGTTCCAGATGGGCGGGCAGCATCCGGTCCAGCCATTTCAGTGTCGCATGGTCCATCGTGGCGCGCAGCATGGCCAGCAGGTCCATTTCCCCCAGTAGCGACAGGCGGCTGACCCCCGCAAGCCATGGGGCCAGCCATGTTCCGGTCGTCCCGGCCAAGGCTGCGTCCGACAGGTCAGGCAGATCGGGACGGTCCAGCCGGGTCCGGGCCAGTTCCACACGCGCCTGAAGCTGGCGGCAGGCATCGGTCCAGTTCAGTGTGGCGGCAAGGTTCTGCGCCGCCTGTGCGCATAGCAGGCTGGATACTTCCTCCGCGCTGGCTGTGACGGTACGGTCACGCAGCACGAGATTGCCCAGCCGGAGCCTGCGGCGCGCCAGCACGCTGCCGGTGGTGGTGTCCAGCGTGGTTTCAACCTGTTCCTTCGCACGCGCCAGCACGCTATCGGGCAGCGCGTCGCGGTCCAGCGGGGCGGCCAGACAGATTTCCGCCGCCTTGCGCACATGCATGCCCGCGACCGCCAGCAGGCCGTGTCGGGCCAGTTCATCGGTTTTGGACAGGCGCGCGCTCCCCCCGCCTGCAAGGCGGAAGGAGCCAACATCCCCGCGCGACTGCGCCACGCGGTCGGGAAAGGCTGCTGCGATCAGGGCCGCGCAGTCACCCTGTGCCACAATATCGCGGCCCAGCCCCAGCCGCCTGCGATACTGTCGGGCGGCGTGGCGGATACGTGACAGGGCGGCACGGTCGGCATCGGGGTGATCGCCCCCTGCCAGCAGGTCAAGGCGCAGGCGGATATCGGCGGGAGCCGGGGGAGGCGCGCCGCGCGCGGGCCCCGCCGGGCGGCGCGGGCGCAACGGGTCGCGTTCTTCCAGCAGGGCGGCAATATCGGCGGCCAGCGCGCATTCGCCGGGACCGCGGGCAGCCAGCATCATGGCGGCAAGGCGCGGATGGGCGCCAAGGCTGGCCATGCGTGTGCCCTCCGGGGTGATGCGGGCGTCATCATCCAGCGCCCCCAGCGCCTGCAGCAGGCTGCGCCCGGCCTCGAACGCGCCATTGGGGGGCGTATCGGGGAAGGGCAGGTCAGCGGGGTCCGTTCCCATCGCCTCCTGCCACGCGGCGGTATCGAGCCGCAGGCCGGTCAGTTCGGCTTCCATCATTTCCGGCTGGTCATGCGGCGGCATGGCGCGGGTTGTCATTTCCGTCCACAGACGGATGGCGATACCCGGCGCGACACGTCCCGCACGTCCGGCGCGCTGGGCCGCCGCCGCGCGGGAAATGCGTACCGTATCAAGCCGCGTCAGTCCCGTGCCGGGGTCCAGCCGCGGCACACGGCGAAAACCGCCATCCACCACGATGCGCACACCGGGCACGGTCAGCGATGTCTCGGCAATGGAGGTGGACAGGATCACCCGTCTGCGCCCCTGCGGGTGCGGGGTCAGAGCCAGATCCTGCTCGGCGGGGGGGAGTTCACCATACAGCGGAAGGACATCCGCATCCACGCCCGCAAGCGCGCTACGCGCACGCAGGATTTCACCCACGCCCGGCAGGAAGGCCAGAATATCGCCCGCTTCCTCGGCCAGGGCGGTGCGGATGGCGGCAGCCATGGCATCGGGCAGGTCCCGGCGATGGACCAGATCGCGCCGCGCGTGGCGGAGATCGACCGGAAACATCCGGCCTTCGCTTTCCACCAGTTCGGCACCCATGCGCTGCGACAGGGCGGCGCCGTCCATCGTGGCGGACATGGCCACCAGCCGCAGGTCGGGCCGCAGGCTGCGCTGAAGGTCCAGACAGAAGGCAAGGGCGGCATCCGCATCGACGGAGCGTTCATGGATTTCATCGAAGATGACGCAGGCCACCCCATCCAGCGTGGGGTCCGACAGCAGGCGGCGGACCAGCAGCCCTTCGGTAATGACCTCGATACGCGTGCGCTCTGACGTCGCGCCATCCAGTCGCGTGCGGTAGCCCACCAAGCCCCCCGGCTGTTCGCCCACCAGTTCGGCCATGCGCTGGGCGGCGGCGCGCGTGGCCAGTCGGCGGGGTTCCAGCATGACGATCCGCCCGTCCTGCCGCCATGGGGCGTCCAGCAGGGCCAGCGGGACCAGCGTGGTCTTGCCCGCACCCGGCGGCGCCACCAGAACGGCGTTGGATGTGCGCGCAAGGGCCGCCTTCAGCGCGGGAATGGCGCTGGATACCGGCAGGTTTTCCCCTGCGGCGGACAGAAGGGGCGCAAGTCGGTTTTGCAAGGTGGGATCGAAAGCCATATCCTGATCTTATGGCGTCCGGCATGGTAACGGGGCAATCCTTGGCATGATGCCGGGACGCGTTTTTCTTTCTTTCCTTTCTTTCCGGTGGAGTCTGCTGTGCCCCTTCTGTGGCTTGTGTCGATCCTGTGCACGCTGCTTGCCGTAGCGCCCGTGGCCCATGCCGCGCAGAGCGCGCCGGTAACAACCACGCGCTCCACCGCAACCCTTGTCACCGATGATGACAGCTACATGCCCGGCCGTGCGCTGCATGTGGGGCTGATGCTGCATCTTGCACCCGGCTGGCATACCTACTGGATCAATCCCGGCGATGCAGGGGATGCGCCTACCGTGTCCGTCACTGCGCGGGGCGGCGCGAGCGGGCAGGCCAGCACCATCGAATGGCCTACCCCGCGCGTGCTGCATGATGGGCCGCTGACCTCCTACGCCTATACCGGGGATGTGCTGCTGCCGGTCACGCTGTCCCCTGCGCCGGTGGAAGGCAATGATGGTGCGCTTACCCTTGATGCCGAGGCCGACTGGCTGGTCTGTGCCGCCGTCTGTGTGCCTGAACATGGCACCTTCAGCCTGACCCTGCCGCGCGGTGAGCCACATCCCTCGGCGCAGGCAGCCGATTTCGCGCGGGCTGCCGCCAGTAGACCGGTGCCCTCGCCTTTCGCGGTGACGCTCTCCCCCACAGGTACCCTGCAGGTCGCGGGCAGCGGGCTTTCCGCCGATGCGGTAAGGGCGGCGTGGTTCATGCCTGAAACGGCGGGGGCGATCGATCAGGATGCACCGCAGGCCGTGGCGGTGCGCGATGGAATTGTGCAACTGGCCCTGCATCCGGGGCCGGAATTCCATAACGGCACGGGGCTGTCCGGCATTGTGGTGCTGCGCGATGGCATGGGCCGCGAGAGCAGCCTGCAGGTGCAGCCCGCACCCGGAGATGTCCGCCCCATTGCGCAGCAGGGTAATGACGTGACACGCATTGCGGCCCTGCTGGCCATGGCCTTCGCGGGGGGGCTGATCCTGAACCTCATGCCCTGCGTATTTCCGGTGCTGGCGATGAAGGTGCTGGCGCTGGAACGCATGGCGCGCGGGGAACGCAGGGCGGCCCTTGCCGGGGCCGGGGCGTATGCGGCGGGCGTTGTGGGGGCTTTTGTGGTGCTGGGCGGCTGTATTGCGGCCCTGCGGGTTGCGGGGCAGCAGGCAGGATGGGGGTTCCAGTTCCAGTCCACCGGCTTTGTCATCACGATCTGCCTGCTGCTGTTTGCGGTCGCCCTTAACCTGCTGGGTGTCTTTAACATCGGCATGCGGCTGGGCTCGCTGGGTAATGCCCTGCCTGCCCATATGGGTGATTTCCTGACCGGGGTGCTGGCGGTTGTGCTGGCCTCGCCCTGTACCGCGCCGTTCATGGGGGCGGCGGTAGCGGGCGCGCTGGCTGCGTCACCGGCAACGGGGCTGCTTATTTTTGCATCCCTCGGGCTGGGACTGGCGGCACCCTACCTGCTACTTGCCGCCATGCCGGGCCTGCTGGGCTGGCTGCCGCGTCCGGGCGCATGGATGGAAACCGTGCGGCACCTGCTGGCGCTGCCGGTGCTGGCGACCTGTGTATGGCTGGGATGGGTCGCATGGCTGGAAGGTGGCAGCGACGGACTTGTCCTGCTTGGGGTGGGGCTGGTGCTGGTTGCGGCTGGCTGCTGGTGCCTGCGCATGGCTGGTCATGCGGATATGCGTGAAGACGGGGTGCATCGCGCCGGATTTTACCGGGCTGTGGCGGTTCTTGCCCTGCTGGTGGCGTTCGTGGGTGGGGGTGTGCTGCCTCTGGCCGCCATGCATGAGCACGGGGCGGACAGGGTAGCCGATGGCAGTTCGGCCTTTTCGCCTGCACGGCTGGCACAGTTGCGCGCGCAGGGCCGTCCCGTCTTTGTGGACATGACGGCCGCGTGGTGCATTTCATGTCTGGTCAATGAACGCGTCGCCCTGTCCAGCCATGCCGTGCAGGCGGCGTTTGCGCAGCGCGGAATTGTTTACATGAAAGGCGACTGGACCCGGCGGGACGCCGATATCACGGCTTTCCTGCACGATCATGGTCGTGATGGCGTGCCGTTCTATGTCTATTATCCCGCGCATGGAGCGGAGGTGATCCTGCCGGAAATCCTGTCGCCTGGCATTGTCCTGCGCATGACCGGATCGGATGGCGGATAAGGAAACGGGGGCGGATGATCCGCCCCCGCCCGTCTGTATGATGTCAGTTGGCTGTGCCGGATGTGGTACTGCCCGGCAGGGTCAGCGTGCCCGGCGGGGGCGAACGGAGCTGGCTGCCTTTGGTGGTCTGTGTGGTTGAACCCGTATCGTCGGACGGATAGCCCGCGGGGAAGATGGCATCCGGCCCGTCATCTCCCCTCGGGACGGGTTTTGCCGTCGTCTGGGTTGTTGTGGTGGTAGCGGAAGACGGAGTGCTGCTGTCCGTTGGTCCGCCGCCCAGTGTTACGGAATTACTGTAGGGTGCGACCGCGCCAGAAACCGGTGCGGCGGGGGCGGCTGTTTCCGCACCATCCAGCGGCTGGGCCGCGACGCTGCCGGGCACCGGTGGCGTGACCAGCCAGTTGCCCAGATTGTTGCGGATCTGGTTTTCCAGTTCCACGCTCATGTCCTGCAACATCATGTCAGTCAGGGCATTCAGGTTTTCCGGCGTGTCGGTATTGCCGCTTTTCGTTTTCGGGTCATAGGTCCGTGTGACCTGCGCCACGGCATAGCCCGTGCTGCGCCCATCGGCGGAGGTTACATCCAGATGCACGTTCAGTTGCCCGTCCAGCAGGCCGCCGGGCTGGTGCAGGATGGAGGCCCGGTCGATCGTCAGCACGCCCTGCCCCCCGCTGCCCGAGGCAATCAGCCTGTCATGCGCCATCTGCCGCAGCGACTGGTCCGGCGGAAAGGGCGCACGCGCCGACAGGTCGCCCGGCACCATGCCCGGCTGTCCCCGGTCCACGATGGAGATGGAGGCGACATTCAGATGCAGCGGTGGCTGGCTGCTGAACTGTGGCGGGGCAAAGGTGGTGGTGGGGCGGCTGTCCGCATGGTCGCAGGCGGACAGGGCCATAAGGGGCAGGCTGGCCGCCAGCGCGATACGCAGGCTGCGGCGTAACGGAAGGAGCGAAAGCGGCGAACGGTTCGGTCGCATGAAATATATCCCGATGACGGCTGGCGCGTGCGGCGCGGTCGGTAGATCAGGGGTATGACCGTGCCACGATCCGCGTCGGGCGCAAAGGGGCAGGTGGCTTTTCAGGCCACCTTGCCGCTGATCTCGTCGCGCTGGAAATGGAAACTGTGATTGCAGAAAGAACAGTTCATGCTGATCGTTCCTTCCTTCGCCATATGGTCCAGATCATCCAGCGAAAATGTTTCCAGAAGACCCGACAGCCGCGCGCGGGAGCAGCGGCAGCCAAACGCAAGGGCGCGGGGCTGCCCCACGATCAGTCCTTCCGCATGGAACAGGCGATACAGCAGGTCGGCGGATGAAAGCCGGTCATCCAGCACTTCACGCGCGCTCAGCGTCGTGGCCAGCGTTGTGGCGGTTTCCCACGCATCATCGCCCTGTTCGGCGCTGAGGGTGGTTTCGATGCCACCCGCCGTGGCGATCTTTTCCATCACCAGCGCACCCGCGCGCCAGCCCTGTTCGGTCTTTCCACAGAACAGCCGGACCCAGCAGGCATGCTGTTCGCTGGTGGCGAAGTAATGCGTCGCCATGTCGGACAGGCTTTCGCCCGTCATTTCGACGATACCCTGATGGATGTCGGTGTCCGGTCCCTGATCGACACTGAAGGCGATATAGCCCTTGCCCAGCAATTCACCCGCCGTGGGGTTCGGGGTGGTCCTGAGCAGTTCAGCCACCTGTTCATCATCGGAACGGGCGTGAAAACGTAGCGCGCCCGAATCCGTGCAGTCAGCCACCAGCAGGCTGACCGGGCCGTCGCCCTTGGCCTGAAGGGAGAAGGAACCCTGAAATTTCAGCGAGGAGGCAAGGGCCGCCACCAGCGCAAGGGCTTCCCCCGCCAGTTGCAGCACGGCATCGGGATTGTCGTGGCGCGTCAGCAGGGTATCGGTCAGCACGCCGGGCCGGACAAGGCGGCCGCGAACGGGGCGCTGGTCCAGATAGAATGGCACGACGCCCTGCGGCACGACCAGATCGGGCGTGTCAGGGCGGCTGGAATCCAGAAAGGCGGGAGAGGAGATATTGGAAGTCATGGCAGAAACCCGCGGCAGCGCGCCCGCGTGACGGGCGCGGAATAATCACAGATTGGCGGTAATGTCCGCCTCCAGCGCCGCAAGGCGCTGGTCGAGGTCCTTGACCTGCACTGCGGGCAGCAGACCGTTCTCACCTATCGCGGCGATCGCGCGCAGGCGGCAGCGGTCATGTTCCATGTCCAGATCCTGCGTGCGTCCCGCGCCCGCAAGGCAGTCGAGATAGCCATCGCGTATCACATCAAGGCGGGTATCGGTAACGGGCAGGGCGGCAAAGATGTCGCGCACGCTCTTTTCCGCCCAGCCGGGAACTTCCGGCGTATCTTCGGTCGCGGTCGGCAGGGCGGGCTGTTCAGCCGGTCCGGTCATGCCGTGGGCTCCTTTCCATATTGCTGCCAGTCCTCGCCACACAGCGCCCAGACAAGAATGCCCTTTTGCGCATGCAGACGGTTCTCGGCCTCGTCAAACACAACGGAATGCGGACCTTCAAACACGCTTTCCGTCACCTCTTCCCCGATATGGGCAGGCAGGCAGTGCAGGAAAAGGGCGTCGGGGGAGGCATGCGCCATAAGCGCTGCATCAACACGGTAGGGTTCGAACGCATTCAGCCGCTGGTCGGACGCCTTGTCGGACATGCTGACCCATGTATCGGTAATGATCGCATCCGCACCCGCCACGGCGGCCACGGGATCGGTCGTGACGGTGATATCCGCACCCTTGCTGCGTGCCCATGCCACGGCCGCGGCGCTGGGTGCGTGGGTCGGGGGCGTGGCCAGACGCAGGCGGTAGCCGAACAGGGCCGCCGCCTCGATAAAGGATGTGGCGACATTGTTGCCATCGCCGACCCAGGCCAGCGTGCGGCCGGTGATCGGGCCGCGATGCTCCTCGAACGTCATGATGTCGGCCATGATCTGTACCGGATGCGAATCCGGTGTCAGGCCGTTGATGACCGGCACGCTGCTCCACCGCGCAAGCTGGCGCAGGTTTTCCGTCTTGCCGGTGCGCAGCACGATGGCGTCGACAAAACGCGACAGCACGCGGGCGGTATCGGCAATGCTTTCCCCCCGGCCCAACTGCATGTCCGATGGCGCAAGCAGGATCACGTTGCCGCCAAGCTGCTGCATGCCGACTTCAAACGACACGCGCGTCCGGGTGGATGGCTTGGACAGCATGAGCCCGAGTGCCCGCCCGCGCAGGGGCAGGGCGGGGTGCAGCGGGCGCGCGCGCTTATGCTGCATGCGCTTGATGCCCACGGCCACATCCAGAATGGTGCGCAGGGTGGAGGCGTCCAGATCCTTGAGGTCAAGGAAATGACGGGGGATCAGGGTATCGGGTGACTGAAGCGCGTTCATGCCACATTCTCCGGCTTGGCCGTCGCGGCCAGATGGGCACGCACGCGCTGCGCGGCCCGGTCCAGCATGGACAGCGCGTCCGTGCAGTCGGCTTCGGTTACGGTCAGGGGGGGCAGCATGCGCAGCACGTTGTCGCCAGCCGTGACGCTCAGCATGCCTTCCGCAAGGGCGGCATTCTGCACGGTGGCTACATCGACCTTGCATTTCAGGCCGATCAGCAGGCCAAGCCCGCGCCGCCCGGTAAAGATGTCAGGATGGGTGGCCACCAGCCGGTCAAAGCCCGCGTCAAGCTGCGCCGCCCGGTCACGCACGCCCGCAAGGAAGCCGGGCGCAAGCAGGATGTCCAGCACCGCATTGGCGGCGGCGCATGCCAGCGGGCTGCCGCCAAACGTGGTGCCATGGCTGCCCGGCGTCATGTGCCTTGCAATGGTTTCGGTCGTAAGCACCGCCCCCATGGGGAAGCCCCCGGCGATGCCCTTGGCGGTGGACAGGATATCGGGCGTGATGTCCGACCATTCATAGGCGAACAGACGCCCGCTGCGGCCCATGCCGGACTGGACTTCATCCACGCCCAGAAACAGGCCGTATTCATCACATGCCGCCCGCAGTTCCTGCATGAAGCGCGGGGTGGCGGCATTGATGCCGCTTTCGCCCTGCACCGGCTCGACCATGATGCCTGCGGTTTCCGCCGTAATGACGTCACGCACGGCGTTCATGTTGTTCAGCGGCACATGATCGAAGCCCTCGACCCGCGGGCCGAAGCCGTCAAGGTATTTGGGATTGCCCGTGGCCGACAGTGTCGCAAGCGTGCGCCCGTGGAATGCGCCATTGAAGCAGATGATGCGCGTGCGCTCGGGGTGGCCGGACCTGGCCTGCGCGCGGCGGATCATCTTGATCATGCCTTCATTGGCTTCCGCGCCGGAATTGCAGAAGAAGGCGGTGTCCGCAAAGCTGTTGGCGACAAGCCGCGCGGCCAGCCGTTCGGCCTGCGGCACGCGGTACAGGTTGGACACGTGCATGACGCGCTGCGCCTGCTGCGTGATCGCGTCCACCAGATGCGGGTTGTTATGACCGACCGAGGATGTGGCTATGCCCGATCCGAAGTCCAGGAATCGTCGTCCGTCCACCGTGTACAGCCAGGCACCTTCGCCGCGCTCGAAAGCGAGGTCGGCGCGATTGTAGTTTGGCATCAGGGCGGGAATCATGGATTGGCCTTGCAACTTCGGTTCAAAGAAAAAGGATGGCGGGTTCAGAAACGAAAACGGCCCACCGCCGAGGGGGTGGGCATATTTCTTTCCCGATTTTCCAGATCATGCGCGGATGCGATTCGCACGGCATCCGGCTGCGCATTTTGACCCGGAAGCGCAAGAGAATATGGGCCACGGGGGCGAAATGCAACCTTAACCCCGTTTTCCCCTGTGTTTGCGCCATGGCTGCCATCCGCCAGCCTGCCGGGTATGGGCGGGGACGACCGGATTGTGGCACAGTGCCGGTTATGGTGGCCCGTTCTTCCCGTTCCGCTCCCCGCCCGCTTCCGCCCGCCCCGGATGGCGCCGTGCTGCGCGCGGTCGCGCTGGCATATCTGGCGCGCTTTTCCGCCACGCGGGCCGCTGTGGAACAGACACTCGTGCGGCATGTGGACCGCTGGGTCCGTCGCGCCATCGCCAGTGGCATGGAAGCGGATGCGGCCAGCCAGGCCGTCATGCCCGCCCGTGACCTGATCCCGCGCATCGTTGCCGACATGGAAGGGCTGGGCGCGGTGGATGATGCCCGTTTTTCCGAATTCCGTGCCCGTTCCCTTGCCCGTGCCGGACGATCGCGCCGCATGGTCGCGGCCCATCTGGGCGCGCGCGGCGTGGATGAAGCCACGGCAGGGCAGGCGATGGAGGAAGCGCTGGGCGCGCACGATGGGGAAGGGCGCGAGACGGAACTGGCGGCGGCGCTGGTATTCGTGCGCAAGCGTCGCGCCGGGCCATTCCTGCGCCCCGATGCGGATGAAGATGAAGCCGCGCAGCGCTACCGGCGTGCGATGGACGCCATGGCGCGGGCGGGGTTTGCCCGCGACACCGCGCGGCAGGCCCTTGATATGGATGTGAGTGAGGCGGAGGACAGGATCATGCGCATGAGGTCGGCATGAAGGCCGTGCTGGCGCGGGCGGTGGCGGGTGGCCTGCTGCTGTCGCTTGCGGCCTGCGCGGGCGGGGGATGGCACGGGGCGGTGCAGTGCGCGCCCTATGCGCGTGAGATCACGCATGTCCAGCTTAGTGGGGATGCGGCGTCATGGTGGGGACAGGCGCGGGGCCGCTATCCACGCGGCAGTGCGCCCGCGCCCGGCGCCGTGCTGGTGTTCCGTTCGACGGGCCGGCTGCCTGCGGGGCATGTGTCGGTCGTGCGCGCGGTTCGCGGCCCGCGGGAAGTGCTGGTGGATCAGGCCAACTGGGTGCCGGGCCGAATCGGCCACGGTGAACCGGTGGTCGATGTATCGGGGCGCAATGACTGGTCGCGGGTGAAGGTTTGGTGGTCCCCCATTCACGATATGGGTAAAACCGTCTATCCTGCATACGGATTTATCCTGCCGACGGGTTGAACGGGCCGACATGGGTGCTTGCATATCATGGGGCGTCCCCTCACATAGGCGGAGTAAGGGCAGGTCGCCTGCCGTATCGGATGGCGGGCGGAAAACGGCATTTTGCGTCATGGACGCGGATTGGGGAATGCAATGGGTAGCTTGAGCTGGGGACATTGGCTGATCGTGCTGGCCGTGGTGCTGGTACTGTTCGGCGGCGGCGGCAAGATCAGTTCGCTCATGGGCGACATGGCGCGCGGGATCAAGTCGTTCAAGAAAAACATGGCTGATGACGCGCCGGATGCTCCGGTTCCGACGGGCCACATCCAGGGACCGGGCAAGGAAACGGACGCCTCCTTTACCGAAAGCCCGCAGCGTTCCGTCAATAACGCGAAATGACAGGGGCCGCGTCCGTGCATGACACGGCGCGTGGATGAAGGGTCTAATGGATAAAGCAGTGTTTCCCGCAGGCGCTTACTGCCGGGCGGTAGAGGGGATTATTGCCGCGGGCCAGCGCATGGACCGTCATGGCTGGGTTCCGGCCACCGCGGGCAATATCAGCATCCGCCTGCCCGATGGCAATCTGGCCATCACCCGTTCCGGCGGCCACAAGGGGCTGCTGGGGGCCGATGGGGTGATCGCGGTGGACATGGCGGGGGTACCTCTCAACGCAGGTGACCGCCCCAGTGCCGAAACCCTGCTGCATTGCCAGATTTATGCCCATGACCCGCAAGCCGGTGCCGTGCTGCATGGGCATTCCGTCGCCTCTACCGTGCTGTCGATGCTGGGCGGTGACGCGCTGGTGCTTGAAGGTTACGAAGTCCAGAAGGTCTTTGCCGGTCAGACGACGCATGATGCCCGCGTGCATGTTCCCATATTCGACAACGATCAGGATATTGCCCGCCTCTCCCGCGTCGTGGCCCCGCATCTTGATGGCATGCGCGCGGGCTATATCATTCGCGGGCATGGGGTCTATGTGTGGGGGGCGGACATGGACACCGCCCTTGCGCGCCTTGAGGGGCTGGAGTTCCTGCTGGCCTGTGAACTGGAAAAGAGGAAATTCGGATGAGCGTCCTCGATGTCTATGCCGATAACAATCCCGGTACCGCCATCATCCACCTGACCGATCCCGCGCGGATTGCAGGCGAGCTTGCCGCCATCGGCGTGCGCTTCGAACGGTGGGACAGCCCCGTCGTTCCGCCGCGCGATGCGCCGGAAGCCGAGGTGCTTGCCGCCTATCGGCCCTATCTTGACCAGTTGATGGGGGAAACGGGGGCCGGTTCGGCCGATGTGCTGCGCGTTGGTCCCGATACCGAAGGCTGGGCGCAGGCGCGCAGGAAGTTCCTGTCCGAACATGTCCATAGCGAGGACGAAGTCCGTTTCTTCGTGCATGGTCAGGGGAATTTCATTCTGCACGTGAATGACCGTGTCTATAACGTGTGCTGCACGGCGCGTGACCTGATTTCGGTCCCGGCGGGCACGCCGCACTGGTTTGACGGCGGGACCACGCCCGATTTCGTGACCCTGCGGATTTTTACCAATACCGATGGCTGGATTGCCCAGTATACCGGAAGTGACATCGCGGCCAGCTTCAGCCCCGAAGCCTGAACCGTATTGAGGGAGATGAGAACGTGACCCAGGCCACGCAGCCGCCCGTCCGTGCGGTGCTGCTGGATATTGAGGGAACGACCATACCGGTTTCCTTCGTCCATGACATCCTGTTTCCCTATGCGCGCAAGGCGCTGCCTGAACTGCTGCGCAGCCATGGCGATGACCCCGCCGTTCAGGCGCAGATAGCCGAAATCGCCCGTCTGGCCCCCGGCGTGGCCCCCCTGCGCCAGCTTGAGGCATGGATGGACGCGGATGCGAAGGTCGCGCCGCTCAAGGCATTGCAGGGCATGGTCTGGGCGCAGGGTTATGCCGATGGCGCGCTCAAGGCCACGCTGTATCCCGATGTGGTGCCCGCCCTGCGCTGCTGGGCGGCGGCAGGGCTGGCGCTGGCGGTCTATTCCTCCGGTTCCGTCGCGGCGCAGAAGCTGATCTATGGTCATACCACCGAAGGCGACCTGAGCAGCGTGTTCGTAGGTTTTTACGACCTGCAGATGGGCGGCAAGCGCGATGCGGAAAGCTATCGCCGCATTGTGGATGATGCGCGGTGGAATGCGGGTGATGTCCTGTTCCTGTCCGATGTGGTGGCCGAACTGGATGCCGCCGCCAGCGCTGGCTTGCGCACCTGCCAGATCGCCCGGCCCGAGGACGGAACCCGGCCCGGAACCACCCACCCGGTCGCCGTGACGCTGGCGGAGGTGGCCGCCCGCTTCGGACTGCCGCATCCGGAGGCGGTATGAAGGCGCATCTGCATACGGACTGGCGCAATATTCCCGATGCCGCGCGGGGCGCCGTCGCGGCATTGGGCAATTTTGACGGGGTCCATCTGGGGCACGCCCACCTGCTTCATACGCTGCATGCGGCCCGTCCCGATCGGGAACTGGCGGTTGTGACGTTCGAGCCGCATCCGCGCGAACTGTTCCGCCCGCAGGACCCGCCCTTCCGGCTGACCCTGCCGCAGGAACGTTTCGCCGCCCTGTCCGCGCTTGGCGTAAAACACGTATTCCAGATCCCGTTCGACCAGACCTTCAGCGCGATGAGCGCGGAAAGCTTCGTGACCCGTGTGCTGCACGAAAGCCTTGGCCTGACCCATATCGCATGCGGCACCGACTTTGCGTTTGGTCACCGCAGGCGGGGCAATGTCGATTTCCTGACCGAACAGACCGAGGAACTGGGCATCGGCCTGACCGTGGCCCCGCCGCTGGCCGATGCGCTGGGGCCTTATTCCTCCAGCCGTATCCGCAGGCTGCTGCAGGATGGTTACCCCGAACGCGCGGCGGAGGAGCTGGGCCGCCCGTGGTCGATTCGCGGCGTGGTCCAGCATGGGGACAAGCGCGGCCGGCTGCTGGGCTTCCCCACGGCCAACATAGCCCTGGGCCGTCATCTGGAACCCGCGCGCGGGGTCTATGCCGTCAGCGTGCGCATGGCCGATGGCACGGTATGCCCCGGTGTCGCCAATATCGGTCGCCGCCCCACCATCAATGACGGGCAGGAAAGCAGGCTGGAAGTCCATCTGCTGGGCTTCTCGGGCGATCTGTATGGGCAGACGCTGTCGGTTGCGCTGCATACGCTGCTGCGCGCCGAACGCCGCTTTGACGGGCTGGACGCCCTGAAAGAACAGATCGCGCGGGATTCGGAACAGGCGACAGCCTACCTGTCGGCCCACCAGTTCGGCACCATTGTGTCCAGAACTTGACCACCCGCCTTTGCGGTCCCCATAAGGTTGCCCTGCGCGCGGGCCGGTAGCGGTCCCGTATGCTTCCCCTTGCCAGAAGAACAGAACAGGCCATGTCCGAGTCAAAACCACAGGATATCTACCGGGAGACGGTCTTCCTGCCGACCACTTCCTTCCCCATGCGGGGCAACCTGCCCAAGCGGGAGCCGGAGATTCTGAACGGATGGGAAAGCGGGAAGCTGGATGAAACGCTCTTCGCCCAGGCGCAGGGGCGTGACGTGTTCATGCTGCATGACGGGCCGCCCTATGCCAACGGCCACCTGCACATCGGCCACGCGCTGAACAAGATCCTCAAGGACGTGATCAACCGTGCCCACCGCATGGCGGGATACGGCATCCACTACGTGCCGGGCTGGGACTGTCACGGCCTGCCGATTGAATGGAAGATCGAGGAAGAATACCGCAAGCGCGGGCAGGACAAGGATTCTGTGCCGGTCCTTCAGTTCCGTGCCGAATGTCGTGCCTATGCCCAGAAATGGCTGGATACGCAGGCCAGCGAATTCCGCAGGCTGGGCGTGCAGGCGGAATGGGCGAACCGCTACGCCACCATGGATTTTTCATCCGAGGCGGCGATTGCGGGTGAAATCGGCAAATTCCTGCTCAACGGCCTGCTGTACCGTGGCCTGCGCCCGGTCATGTGGAGCCCGGTTGAAAAAACCGCGCTGGCCGAAGCCGAGATCGAATACCGCGATCATGAATCCACAGCCATCCATGTGGCTTTCCCCTTCGTAACCGATCCCACACCCGCCCACGCGCTTCAGGACGTGGCGGCGGTGATCTGGACCACCACGCCGTGGACCATCCCCGCCAACCGCGCCATCGCCTATGGGCCGGACATCACCTATGCCGTGGTCCGCGTCGATGGCGTGGGCGAGGGCGCGATGCTGGAACCCGAAGCCCGCGTGCTGGTGGCTGAAGACCTGATCGGTCTCTTCTGTGAGGCGGCGGGCGTTACCGCCCATCATGTGCTGTACACCCTGCCGGGCAGCGCGCTGGAAGGGGCTGTCTGCGCCCATCCGCTGCGGGGTCAGGGTTATGATTTCGATGTGCCGCTGCTGCCTGGCGAGCATGTCACAACCGAAGCGGGCACGGGCCTTGTCCACACCGCCCCCGCGCATGGCGAGGACGACTTCAACCTTGGCCGCGCCCATGGGCTGGAAATCACCGAACTGGTGATGGATGATGGCCGCTATGCCGACTGGGTGCCGCTGTTTGCGGGTGGCCATGTGTTCAAGGCGGCCGAGCCTGTATGTCAGGCGCTGGCGGAAGCCATGCAGCGCGCCGTAACGGATGGCACCGCGCCGTGCGGTCTGGTGGCGCGGGCCACGCTGGTCCATTCCTACCCGCATTCATGGCGTTCGCGCGCGCCGATCATCTATCGCGCCACCCCGCAGTGGTTCATCCGCATGGATGGCGAAGGCCACCTGCGCGACCGTGCGCTTGCAGCGCTGGACAAGGTGACGTTCGTGCCGGCGCAGGCGCGCAACCGCCTGACATCCATGGTGGCGGGCCGCCCGGACTGGTGCATCAGCCGCCAGCGCGCCTGGGGCGTGCCGATTGCCGTGTTCGTGGAAAAACGGACGGGTGAGGTCCTGCGCGATGCAGATGTCATGGCGCGTATCGTCGCGGCTTTCCGCGCCGAAGGGGCAGATGCGTGGTACAGTTCCCCCGCTTCACGCTTCCTTGGCGATGGCCGCAACCCCGACGATTACGAACAGGTGTTCGATATCGTTGACGTGTGGTTCGAAAGCGGTTCGACCCATGCCTTCGTGCTGGGCCATGGCGACATGAAGTTCCCTGCCGACCTGTATCTGGAAGGTTCGGACCAGCATCGCGGGTGGTTCCAGTCCTCCCTGCTCGAAAGTGTCGGCACGCGCGGCGTCGCCCCCTACCGGGCGCTGGTGACGAACGGCTTCGTGCTCGATGAGCAGGGCCGCAAGATGTCCAAGTCTCTGGGCAATGTCATCGCCCCGCAGGACGTGAATGACAGCATGGGGGCGGATATCCTGCGCCTGTGGGTCATGAACTCGGACACGAATGAAGACCTGCGTATCGGCAAGGAAATCCTGAAGCAGCAGGGTGAACTGTACCGCCGCCTGCGCAACACGCTGCGCTGGCTGCTGGGTGCGCTGGACGGCTTTACCGAAGCCGAGCGCGTGCCCTATGCCGAACTGCCGGAACTGGAACGCTGGGTCCTGCACCGCATGTCCGAACTGGGCGGTCTTGTGGCCCGGGCGGTGGAAACGCATGAATGGGTGGGCGTCTATCCCGCGCTGCACGGTTTCTGTGCCGCCGACCTGTCCGCCTTCTATTTCGACGTGCGCAAGGATACCATCTACTGCGATGGCCGCTCCAGCCTGAAGCGTCGTGCGGCGCGTACGGTGCTGGACCACCTGCATCGCTGCCTGTGCACATGGCTTGCCCCCGTTCTGGTCTTCACGGCGGAAGAAGCCTGGCTGGCCCGTCCGGGTAATACCGAAAGCGTGCATCTGCAGTCCTTCGTGGACATGCCGACCGAGTGGAACGATCCCGCGCTGGGCGACCGCTGGGCGATGCTGCGTGGGGTGCGCCGCATCATCACCACCGAAATCGAGAGCGCGCGGCGCGGCGGGATGGTCAAGTCCTCCCTTCAGGCAGCCCTTGAACTGCCGCTGTCCGAGGCGGAAGCCGCGCAGTTCGAAGGCGTGGACTGGGCCGAACTGACCATCGTGTCGCAGGCGGAAGTCAGCATCATTGCCGGTGCGGGTTCGATCTATCTGGGTCAGGACGAAGCACAGGAAGGCACGCCGCACGGCATTCCCACCATCAGCGTGGCGGAAGGCCATAAATGCGCGCGCTGCTGGAAGGTGCTGGAAGAAGTCGGTCAGGACGAGAGCCATCCCGAACTGTGCCTGCGCTGTGTCGATGTGGTGCAGGGTAAGGCGTAGGCGCGATGAACAACCGCGTTGTGGGTGCCGCCTGCCTGCTGGGCGCACTGGCTGCCGATCAGGCCAGCAAGTTCTGGATACTGGATATCTATGACCTGCCCGCGCGGGAAAGCGTGCCCCTGCTGCCGGTGCTGAACCTGACCATGGTGTGGAATCACGCCATCACGTTCGGCATGCTGGGCGGCGCCGGGGCGGCGGGGCGCGTGATCTTTTCGGTCGCGGCCCTGCTGATCGTGGCGGGGCTTGGCGTCTGGCTGGCCCGCACGCCGCGGCGGTGGGTGGCCGTCGCGCTGGGCATGATCATGGGGGGCGCCATTGGCAACGTGATCGACCGGCTGCGCTTCGGCGCGGTGGTCGATTTCATCCATGCCCATGCTTTTGGCTGGTCATGGCCGGTGTTCAATATCGCCGATGCCATGATTGATTGCGGGGTGGCCATCCTGATCATCGACAACCTGCGCGACCGCAGTGCAAACTAGGGGCTGGAGCGGCCTGCATGTGCTTGCCGAACCGTTCCACTAACGGTAATAGGCGAGATATGGCGATTCCTGCTCTCAGACCCCTTTCCTGTGCATTGCTCGTATCGAGTGGCTTCATGCTTTCGGGCTGCACGGGCGCTGATGTCTCGCGCGCCTTCGGGCTGGAGCGGACCCTGCCCGATGAATATACGGTCACGACGCGCGCGCCGCTGTCGATGCCGCCTTCCGATGAACTGGGCGCGCCCAACAGCAATGCCGTCCAGCGTGCGGAAGATACCAATCCACGCATGCAGGCGCTGGAAACCCTGTCCCCCAACGTGGCCCTCCAGGGTGCGGACGGCACGGACAGCGCAGGCCAGACCGCCCTTGTGGGTGCCGCGCAGCATGCCGCGAACGAGGCCGATCAGGGGGAAATGGGGCGTGCCGATACCAGCTTTGTCGACAAGCTCATGTTCTGGCATGGCGGCGGGGCAGGCAACCTTGTGAATGGCAAGGCCGAAAATGCCCGCCTGCGTGAAGATTCGGCCCTTGGCCGCAACCTGACGCAGGGCGCGACCCCGACGGTAAGCGGTCCCACCAAATAAGATGCTGTCCCGACCAGCAGGGGTCGGGCGTGACCTGATGGCTGCTGAAACCCGGTTCCCGATATGAATACGTCACATGCGAACACGCCGCCGGTGATCCGTCGCCTGTCGGAACAGGTGGTCAATCGCATTGCGGCGGGCGAAGTGATCGAACGCCCGGCGGCGGCGCTGAAGGAACTGGTTGAAAACGCTATCGACTCCGGTGCGCGGCGCATCCATATCCGGCTTGATAGTGGTGGAATCGACCGGATCGAAGTTATGGATGACGGATGCGGCATGGCACCGGACGACCTGCGTCTGGCGGTTGAGCGGCACTGCACGTCCAAGCTGCGTGATGAAACGCTGGTGCGTATCTCCACCCTCGGTTTCCGGGGGGAGGCACTGCCATCCATCGGGGCGGCGGCCCGGCTTACGGTCACGTCCAGACCGGCTGGCAGCGATTCGGCATGGTCGATCCGGGTGGAAGGCGGCGTTGTGGGGGAACCGCAACCCTGTGCGGGGCCACCCGGTACGCGTGTGCTGGTGGAAGACATGTTCTTTGCCACGCCTGCGCGGCGAAAATTCCTTAAAAGCCCCCGTGTCGAATCCGGGCATGCGGAAAACGTGGTGCGGCGTCTGGCCCTGTCGGCACCCCATATCGCGTTCCGGCTGGAATTCGATCAGCGCGTGATACTGGACCTGCCCGCGCAGGACACGCCCGCCCGCGTGGCCGCTATTCTCGAAGCCGGTCAGGCCGACGGATTGCTGCCGGTGGAAGGCGAGCGCGGCGAACTGAAGCTGCGCGGCTATATCTGCGCACCATCGGTCCATCGCGCCACGGCAAACGGGCAGATGCTGCTGGTCAACGGGCGACCCGTCGTTGATCCGGTGCTGCGCACGGCGGTGCGGGTGGCCTATCGCAACGTGATGGAACACGGGCGGCACGCGGTTGTGGCCCTGTCGCTTGAAATCCCGCCAGAGCAGGTGGATGTGAACGTACATCCCGCCAAGACGGAACTCCGCTACGCCGACTCGGCTGCTGTGCGGGCGCTGGTGATCGGCTCACTGGGGCGCGCGCTGGGCACTGGTGCGGGTGTTGCGGGGGTACGGCCCGACCTGATCCAGTCACGGGGACCTTCTTCATCGCGGATCTGGTATCCGCCCGAACGCAGTGCGGATGCGGCGGCAGTTTCGACCCGGCTGGCCACGCCACCCGACCTGTCGGGGGATGCCGCTGTCCCATCTCCGGTCCCATCCCCTGCGGGATTTGCCGAATCGTCGCTGCCGCTTGCCGCCCTGCCATCCGCGCGCAGGGTGGTTGCGGAAGATGCGCAAACTCGTGCGGACAGCGTGGCGGCGATGGATTATCCGCTGGGCGCTGCCATGGCGCAGGTTCTGGGCACCTATATCCTGTCCCAGACAGCCGATGGCGCGCTTGTGCTGGTGGACCAGCATGCCGCCCATGAACGCCTGACCCATGAAATCCTGCGCCAGCAGTATTTGGGGGGCGAAATCCGTGCCCAGCGCCTGCTTCTGCCCGAAGTGGTGGATCTGCCTGCCCGTCAGGTCGATGTGCTGCTGGGGTTCGTACCTGCCCTTGCGCGGCTGGGAATCGAAATCGAACCTTTTGGGGGTACCGCCGTTCTGGTCCGTACCATGCCCGCATTGCTGGAGAAGGAAAATCCGGCGGCCATGCTGCGCGATCTGGCGGAGGAGCTGGAGGCGGACGACCTGTCCACCCCCGCGCAGGCCGATGCGCTGGATGCGCGGATGGATGCGATCATCGCCCGTATGGCCTGCCATGGCAGCGTCAGGGCCGGTCGCAAGCTGACACACGAGGAAATGAACGCCCTGCTGCGGGACATGGAACGTACGCCGCGTTCAGGCACCTGTTCCCATGGGCGGCCAACCTGGCTGAAGCTGGAAAAGGCCGATCTGGAGCGGATGTTCGGCCGTCGCTAGCCAGTAGCGGAACGTTGTGAACGGACGGGTCGCGGGGCCGGTGACAGGGACGGTGCGGGGCCGCCTCGGCATAATGTGAGCGGGGGGCTACTGGATTCCTGATCGGGAACGCTTCTAGGGTCGGCCATTATCCATGGATGATGTGAGACCGAATGTGCATCCGATCCTGCTGTCCCTAGTTACCTACCTGCCTCTTGCCGGGGTGGTGGCCATATTGCTCACACGCGGCTCAACCCAGACGGTCGAGACCGCCGCCCGATGGGTGGCGCTATGGACCAGTGGCATCGTGTTCGCGCTGGCTGTCATCATGTGGGCGGAATTCGATCCCACGCGGCCCGGCATGCAGTTCGAACAGCAGATCGGCTGGGCCAGTGGCGCGGGTATATCCTACCATGCCGGGCTTGATGGCATCAGCCTCATGTTCGTGCTGCTTTCCGCGTTCCTGACGCCGCTTTCCATCATCGGTGGGTGGCGGCAGGTGACGGGGCGCGTGCGTGATTACATGATCGCCATGCTGCTGCTGGAAACCACGCTGATCGGCCTGTTCTCGGCCCTCGATCTGGTGCTGTTCTACGTTTTCTATGAAGCGACGCTGCTGCCTGCCAGCCTCATGATCGGGATATGGGGCGGCCCGCGCCGGGTCTGGGCTTCGTTGCAGTTCTTCCTGTTCACGTTTGGCGGTTCGCTGTTCATGCTGCTGGCGTTGCTGGCCATGTGGAACGCGACGGGGACGACCGATATTGTCGCCCTTCAGCATCATGGTTTCGGCCATGCCATGCAGTGCTGGCTGCTTGCGGGCTTCATCATCGCTTTCGGCGTCAAGCTGCCGCTGTTCCCGCTGCATGCGTGGCTGCCCGATGCGTATACCGAAGCGCCTACGCCTGCTTCCGTCATGCTGTCCGGCGTGCTGTCAAAGGCAGGGGCATACGGACTGCTGCGTTTCGGTGTGCTGATGTTCCCCGATGCGGCACGTCTGTTCGCGCCGCTGGTGCTGACGCTGGGGGTGATTGCGGTGATCTATGCCGCCATGATCGCATTGGCCCAGACGGATATGAAGCGTGTGATCGCCTATTCGTCCTTTTCCCACATGGGGGTGATCGCCATCGGCCTGTTTACCCTTACGCCAGAGGGGATCGACGGGGCGATTTTCCAGATGCTGTCACATGGCATCGTGATCGCGGCCCTGTTCTTCTGTGTATCTGCCGTGTCGTGGCGTACGGAAACGCGTGAAATCAGCGCCTTTTCCGGTGTCGCGCACAAGATGCCGGTACTGGCGACGCTGGCCATGCTGTTCGTCATGGCCAATATCGGCCTGCCGGGGACCGGGGCCTTCGTTGGCGAATTCCTGGTCATGGTCGGTGCGCTGCATGTCTCCTTCTGGCTGGCCTTCCTTGGCGGCACCAGCATGATCCTCGGCGCGGTCTATATGCTGGTCCTGTATCGGCGCGTGCTGTTCGGGGCGGACCGGGGCGGGGTGGTTGCCCTGCTGCGTGACCTGACGGGGCAGGAACTGGCCGTGCTTGTGCCGCTGGCGGTGGTGACGCTGTGGATGGGCGTGCATCCGGGTTCGTTCCTGCGGGTGTTCGATCCCGCCGTGACCGGCCTGCTGCATCCCATGGCGACCGTGGCCACGGTGGAGCCTCATGTTGTCGCCCCGCTGACCGGCGCAGGCTGACAGGGCGACAGGAATGCAAAAAGGCCCGGTTCCTTCAGGGGAGCCGGGCCTTTTTTGTTTAGACGTCGAGGTTGTCGACCTGACGGGCATGGTCCTGAATGAAGCGGAAGCGCAGTTCCGCCTTGCGGCCCATCAGGTGCTCGACCCGTTCAAGGGTAAAGGCCCTGTCCTCGGGCGGGGTAATGACCTTGAGCAGCGTGCGGTGCTTCGGGTCCATGGTCGTCTGTTTCAGGTCGCCGGGCGGCATTTCGCCCAGCCCCTTGAAGCGGGAGACCTCAACCTTCGCATTGGGTTTGAAGTCCTTCTTCATTTTCCGCTCACGGTCGGCGTCGTCCATGGCGTAGACGCTCTTGCCGCCCTGTGTCAGTCGGTACAGCGGCGGCTGCGCCAGATACAGATGCCCGTTGCGGATCAGCCCCGGCAGTTCGCGGTAGAAGAAGGTCATGAGCAGGGAGGCGATATGCGCGCCGTCCACATCGGCATCGGTCATGATGATGATGCGGCCATAGCGCAGCCTGCTGGCGTCGAAGCTTTCGCCCATGCCACAGCCCAGTGCTTCCACAAGGTCACGCAGTTCCTGATTGCCGCGCAGCTTCTCGGTCGATGCGCTGGCCACGTTCAGGATCTTGCCACGCAGCGGCAGGACCGCCTGTGTTTCGCGGTTGCGTGCCTGCTTGGCGGACCCGCCCGCGGAATCCCCCTCGACAAGAAATATTTCCGTCTCCGCCGCGTTTTCGCGCGTGCAGTCGGTCAGCTTGCCGGGCAGGCGCAGGCGGCGGGTAGCACTTTTGCGCGGGGTTTCCTTCTGTTCCTTGCGGCGCAGGCGTTCTTCCGCCCGTTCCACCACGAAGGCCAGCAGGTTGTCGGCCTGCGGCGGGTTGCCCGCCAGCCAGTGGTCGAACCGGTCGCGCAGGGCCGTCTCAACCAGCTTGCTGGCCTCGCTGCTGGTCAGCTTTTCCTTGGTCTGGCCCTGAAACTGCGGGTCACGGATGAAGACCGACAGCTTGGCCGCGATGCAGCCCATGATATCATCGGCATTGATGCTGGCCGCACGCTTGTTGGCCCGCTGTTCGCCCCAGTTGCGCAGGCCCTTGAGCAGCGCGTTACGGAAGCCGGTTTCATGCGTGCCGCCATTGGGCGTGGGAATGGTATTGCAGTAGGAGGCAAGGGTGGCCGGTCCCTGTTCCACAAAGGCCACGGCCCATTCCAGCCGACCGGTGGCGGTGCCGTCGGCGGCGGTGGGCAGGTCGGCATCGCCCGACCACAGATCGGTCAGCAGGGCCGCCTTTTCCCCCAGTTCGTCGCGCAGGCTGTCGGCCAGTCCGCCGGGAAAATGCAGCACGGCTTCCGCCGGAACGTCATCCCCCTTGATCAGCGCCGGATCGCACGACCAGCGGATCGTGACCCCACGGAACAGGAAGGCCTTGGAGCGGCAGAGTCGGTACAGCCGCCCCGGTGAAAAATGCAGCCGACCAAATATCTGCGGATCAGGGGTAAAGCGTATCTGCGTGCCACGGCGGTTGTTGACGGGGCCGATCTTTTCCACGCCGCTTAACGGGTGCCCGCGTTCATAGACCTGCCGCCACAGGGCGCGATCACGCGCGATTTCCACCTCCATGCGGGATGCCAGCGCATTGACGACCGATGAGCCGACTCCGTGCAGACCGCCAGATGTGGCATAGGCCTTGCCCGAAAACTTGCCGCCCGCATGCAGCGTGGTCAGGATCACTTCCAGCGCCGAACGGTCGGGAAAACGCGGGTGCGGGTCAACCGGTATGCCGCGTCCGTTATCACGGATGGTCAGGCAGTCATTTTCTTCCAGCGAGACATCGATGGTGGTGGCATGGCCCGCCACGGCTTCATCCATCGCGTTATCGAGGATTTCGGAGGCGAGGTGATGGTACGCGGTTTCATCCGTGCCACCGATATACATGCCCGGACGGCGACGTACTGGTTCCAGCCCCTCCAGCACTTCGATGGCGCTGGCGTCGTAGGTATCGGGGCCGTTTTTTGCGTTTTCGGGCATGGCGGCGGGCGCGCTCTTGCGTCGGGCGGGCTTGCGGGGGCTGTCAGGCGTGGAAAAAAGATCGTCGTTCATGAAGCGTTCTTTGTTCTGTCGGGTCACGTCCTGTCAAGCGGGAACGCCTGACGCCCGGGCACTATGCCCGCACTTGCGGGCATGAAAAAGGCCGGACGCTGGCCCGGCCTTATTTTCTTTTATTCTGTCCGTAACCCGTGGATCAGCTACGCACGGTGTGGCGCGCCGGGGCACGGTTGCGGCTGCTGCTGGCGGCGGCGGCCGGACGGGCCGGGCGGTCGGGCGCGGTGCAGGTCAGGTAGGACGCGGGCTGGAGAATGTCCTTCGCCTGCGCGTAGTTGGACAGGTCGGCGGCACTGTCGAGCACCAGCACCTCATCGAACATGGACAGGCGCTGCTGGCAGAACGCCGTGCCGGACTTCAGGCCGCGCTCGGACTGTACATTCGCAAGCTGCGTGATGTAGTCATCATGCTGGCGCTGGGCATTGCGGCCGTAGGTGGTGTGGAAATAGCCGTTGAGGACATGTTCCTCATTCGTCAGCTTGCCACGGAACTTGACCACGAAGCTATTGTACTTGTCCTGCGCGCCGCATGACAGGGCCGTGACCATCAGTTCGCTTTTCAGCCCCTGCACGTCAAACGCCTCATGCGCGGGGGAGGGGGAGCAGGGGCCGGCAGCCAGTGCCTGCCCGCCATTAACCAGCCCTGTCAGGGCAAGGGCAGCAGCGCCAGCGCGCCAGATCGACATGGACATCAGGATGGGTTCTCCAGATATTGGGGCAGTTGCCAACGGGGATGCACGTGCCCCGCAAATTCCGGCAGGAATGAAATCCGATCAGGTCTATAGCGCAAACATTCAGTCGCCAAAAGGGAGAGTCAGGGCCGCCCCTTCAAAAAGCTGCGTCATGCCTGTTCCATGGGATGACAGCGGCTTCGGGGACGGGTATGCCACACGGGCAGGGCTTGTCCGCCTGCGCAAAGGACCAACGGGTCTTTCCCGCGGGGATGCGTTGTTCTACAGCGTATGCCAAAGCGGTTTGCCGTTGTGCCGATCCATGAAGCGGGGCGGCGCGGGCAAACTGTCCTGATAACGGGTGAAAAATCAAATACAGCGGAGCTGACGAGTGCGACTGCGACTGTCTGCAATCATGATGACGACGGGCATTCTGCTCGCCGGATGTGACAACAAACCGGCCGTTAACCTCGGCGGGCCTCCCAATCCCTACAATTACATGAAGCTGTCGGGGCAGTGTGATGTCGGCGCCCCCGTGGCGGCCGGTTCCAACACCCGTACGGCCACCATGCAGGTGCGCAGCGATGATGGCTACTGCGCCATCGAGACGCGGGCATCAGCCGGTCATGCCTATGCCTCCTTCGGGGTGTCTCCCGCGCCGGAGCATGGCAAGGCCTTCATCTACAATTACAACGATCACACTTATGTGACGTATACGGCCAACACGTCCTATACCGGTCAGGACAAATTCCGCGTCGTCCTGATCCGTAGCGAAAAGGAACCGCGTGAATATATGGATGTGACCGCAACGGTCACGGCCCCGGTTGTCGCCGGCGCCCAATGATCCACCCCGGCCCCGATAAGGGGCCGGGTTTTCCCCTGACGGGAGAGCTGGCCAGTCAGGCCGGTTTCAGATCGAGAAGGTGATCGGTTCGGGCAGCGAGCGGCGCATGCCGGCGTGTTCCGCCCGGCGCACCAGATCATCCAGACTGATCTTGCGACATTTCTCATCAATCATGGCGTCGAATTCCTGCCAGCACGGCTCGACAACCTTCTGGAACAGGCCACCGATCGGGCCGTCATCCGTGTTGTCGTCCGCCGTGATGACCGACAGGATATCCGCCATCAGGATATCGCGGCGGGGGCGGCCCAGCCTGTAGCCCCCGCGCGGGCCACGCACGCTTTCCAGCAGCCCGGAACGGGACAATGCCTGAAGCAGGGGTTCAATGCCACGCCGGGCCAGACCCGCGCGTTCGGCAATGTCGGCTGCACTGATGGTGCCATTGCGCCCGGCGTGAAAGGCAACATCCAGCATGATGAGAATTGCGATCATGGTCCTGTCGCGCCGGAGCAGCATATCGTTCAGCCTTGCTTTGAATAGGTTGGGAAACCAGTTCGCATCATTTACCAGTAATTGCCTGATTGATCCACGCTTCTGTTTGGGAGGATGGTAGATTATGTCAGAGTTTATGCGTGAATAGGCCATTTCCGTAACAAGGAGTGATACCGGATGAAAAAAACCACCCCAGCAGATCGCACGTATGGTTTTGCGGCGCCACGCGGCAAGGTTTACGATTCCATTGTGGATACGGTGGGGGGGACGCCACTGGTGGCGCTGCCGCATCTGACCCGTGAAGACGGGCTGGAAAGCCGCGTGCTGATGAAGCTGGAGTTCTTCAATCCGCTTGGTTCCGTCAAGGACCGCATCGGCGCCGCCATGATCGAGGATGCGGAAAGCCGGGGCGAAATCCAGCCGGGCAAGACCACGCTGGTGGAACCGACTTCCGGCAATACCGGCATTTCCCTGGCGTTTGTCGCGGCGGCACGGGGGTACAGGCTGATCGTGACCATGCCGGAAGGGGCCTCGATCGAGCGGCGCAAGATGCTGCGCCTGCTTGATGCACAGCTTGAACTGACCCCTTCGCGCCTTGGCATGGCGGGGGCCATCGCGCGTGCTGAGGAAATCCTTAAAAAAACGCCCAATGCGTGGATGCCCCGGCAGTTCGACAATCCGGCCAATCCGGACGTGCATGCCGCGACCACGGCCGAGGAAATCTGGGTCGATACGGCAGGCGAAGTCGATATCGTGGTGGCCGGACTGGGCACGGGTGGCACCGCCAGCGGCATTGCCCACAGCCTGAAGGCCCGCAAGCCGGGTATTGAGGTCTATGGTGTCGAACCGATGGAAAGCGCCATTCTCAATGGTGATGAACCCGGCCCCCATGGCATTCAGGGCATCGGGCCGGGGTTCTGCCCCCGCACACTGGATCTGGCGGCGCTGTCCGGTGTGCTGCCGGTCTCGGAACGCGAAGCCATCGCGGCGGCACGGCGCTGTGCGCGGCTTGACGGCGTGCCAGTGGGCATTTCATCGGGTGCGGCGCTGCATGCGGCTGTGCAGCTTGCAAACCGCCCGGAAAACAGGGGCAAGACGATCGTGACGATCGCGCCTTCCTTTGCCGAACGCTACCTGTCCACTTCCCTGTTCACGGGGCTGGTCTGATCCAGCCTCCGACATCATTTTTATGGTGCGCACAAAGAAAAAGCGGCTGCCTTACGGCACCGCTTTTTTCTTGCCCGGTTCCCGGTCAGCCGGAAGGGATCAGTGCAGGATGATCTCGACCCGGCGGTTCTGGGCTTCACGGGTATTGGCGGCAGTCTGGACCAGCGGGTTGGAATCGCCATAACCATGGATGTCGATTGAGGGGCCGGGCACGCCATCGCGCACCAGTTCGGCCTTGATTGTCTGTGCACGGCGCAGCGACAGCGCCTGATTATACTCTTCGCCCCGTCGGCCCGGATGGGCGGCGGAGTTGTCGGTATAGCCGTTAACCTCGATCCGTGTGGTCTGGGTATTGGTCGATGCCTGTGCCGCGACCGCCACGATGGAACGGGCGCGTTCGGTCAGGTCGCTGCGATCCCAGTCGAAAAACACCAGATAGGTCCGGTTTTCCGCCGGTGCGGGGGCCGCGATGGTGGGCGGCGGCGGCGGCGGCGGCGGAGCCGGATTGAATTCGTAACGCAGGCCGAGCATCAGCGAATGATTGAAGTCGGTGCGCGTATCACGGTTGCCGTTACGGAAGCCGTAATCGCTGTTCATGGCGGACAGGGCGGTTGCACTGCCCGTCACGATGGAACTGTGCGACTGCGGGCCAAGCATGGTCCAGAACCGGTATTCAGCCGTGGCGGACAGGCCGACAACCCAAGGCATGGGAAAGGCGAGGCCGAAAATGCCCTGATAGGCGAAATTGCCGTATGTGCCGCCGACATGCTGGCTGTAATTCTGGCCGTTCACATTACCGGTCATGGTGGCATTCATGTTCTGCCAGCCATAGCCGATACCCGCGCCGAAATACGGGAAAAGCCAGCTTTTGCCGATATCGAGGTCAAACAGCGCGTTGGCCATGATCCCCGATTCCTGCTGCCGTCCATCGGCATGGGCATGATATGCGGCATTACCGCCGACGGTTTTCAGGTCATTATTGCGATAGTGACCTTCCACCTCGACGCGGAAGCCGTTGCCCAGCCCCCAGCCAATGCTGCCGATTCCTGTTGCGCCCGGGTGGAATTCATCGCGTGCTGAAGAATGCCGTACGACCTGCCCCTGATTGAAGCTGGCACCGCCTTCACCGCTCATGTAGAGGCCCTGTACAGGCTGCGCGAATACCGGGGCGGAGACCAGGACGGAGCCGAGGGTAACCGAGGCAGTCAATAAAGACCCTGCAAGCAATCCGTACCGCAGATTCATACTCTTCATCTCCCTTCGACGGGCCTCTTCCGGCATATAGGCCCGGTCGGGTGCACGTGCCATCTTCCCTGGAAATATCAGCTTCAGCACTCTTTTGCTGAAAGAAACCACCCCTGACAATCCATTGTGACCCCGTTACGCGCCGCTTTGATCGGCTGGAGCCAACTGTCACGCCTGACTGTGTGCGAGATGCCACACCCATACGCCGGACTGGTTTCCCTGACTTTAACCCTGTGGAATCAGGTCTTTCATATCAGCCTTGCTTCAAACGGCGGCACCAGATCAGGGGCATCGAATTCCACAACCCAGATATCGGGGTCCCGGTCCACCTGCCTTGCGACGTAGGCATCGACGCTGGCCTGATCCACGGCCGCCTCCCCTGTAGCGCGGAACCATGCCCGGCGTCCATCGGGGGTGCGGGTGGGCGCCAGCACGCACAGGCGGCCTTCGCGGCCCAGAAGCACGATCAGCACGCTGCCCGCATCGTCATCGCCACGGTGCAGGACCATGCCCGGATTTCCGGTTTGTCCAGCCTGACGCAGCATTGCCTTGATCCAGATGCCGGTTTTCAGTCGGGTTTCTTCCATGGGGGCAGGCATCTCCGGTAATGCAGAAAGACAGAGGGAGACATGCAGGAATAGCACAGTTTCCCATGGGCCCGGTCAGCCGCCGCTGGCCGGAACGCCCCCTTCATCGGGTATGGTGGACAGGGCGGCACGGTATTCGACAGGATTGTCCAGCAGGGAATGGGCGGCATCCAGATCGCTGTCCGTGCCGATGGCGGCGGGGCAGGCCTTGCGGATTCCCAGGATATGCGAAGGGTCGACAGGATAACGGGTCTGGCGCGCGGCCATGACCCAGTCCCGGCTGTCTGCCGTGCCTTCCGCCAGATTCTGGAGCTGGCGTTCCATCTCGCTTTCGCCCAGACTCGTGCAGACCTGCGGCATCACGCCCAGCCCCTGCAGCGGCCAGCCCAGCGGGGCCAGCACGCGACTCCATGTCACGAACAGTTCGCCCCCATTGGGCAACTGGCCGATGGTCTGGACCAGTCCCTTGCCCAGCGTGGCGCTGCCGATCACCACGCCACGCTTCTGGTCGGACAGGGCGGCGGCCAGAATCTCGGCCGCACTGGCGGTCCGGCCATCCACCATCACGATAATGGGCAGGCCGTTGGTCATGTCGCCGCCCTGCACGGCCCAGACATGGTTGGCCTGCGGATCACGGCCCTGCGTTATCGCCGCCACGCCGTGATCGAGCATCAGGGCCGATGTGGTCACAGCCTGCTGCAGCACGCCGCCGCGATTGCCGCGCAGGTCTATGATCAGGCCGGAAATGCCCGGCACGTTCATGGCTTCGTCCAGATACTGGCTCATTTCTTCCGCCGTGTTGGCGGAAAAGGCCGTGATGTGAAGGATGACGTGCTTGCCACTGGTATAGGCGAAGACGGTTTCGGGCGGGGTGGACGCACGGTGGAGGGTAACCGTGGTCTGCCGTCCTTTTGATTCCACCGTTATGCGAACAAGGCTGCCGTTGGCGCCATTAAGCCATGAACTGACGGTATCAAGACTGCGTGATGCGGTAGGCCGCCCGTTGATCGCGCGCACGATCTGCCCCGCCGCCAGGCTTGTCGGCCATGCGGGACCATTGGCGTTGACCGCCGTGATGATGATGGCGTCATGATCGAGTCCCAGCGTCAGCCCCGCCGAGGCTTCGCCCCCGGTGCGGGTGCTGCGGTCCGATACGGCGGCGCCGGGCGCGATATAGCGGGAATAGGGGTCCAGATGATTGAACAGTTCATCGAAGAATCCCTGCAGCACGCCATCCTGTCCCGTATCGCGCATGGCGGGGGAATGATGCCACGCCATATCCAGCACATGGGTGATGGCGGCACTCCATCCCGGCAGGTCATCCGGCGCGGGCAGGGGCAGGGCCATGACCGTCCGCTGCGTTGCGACCAGTTGCAGGAAGCCGTGCTGTTCATCAATGCTGAGGGAGGGGTCGAGCGCGCTCAGCCCGTTCAGTCCCCACAGGGCGAAGTCATGGATCGTATGACTGTCCAGCGTGCGGGGCTGCAGGAAGGCGAGACTCGCCTGAATGACCGACGACAGGACCGCAAGATCCATGCCGGGCCCATCGGGCTGTTCCATGCTGTCTTCATGCAGCGGGGGGGCTGGCGTGGGCGTGCGGGGGGTAGCGGGCGCATCATCGGCATAGGCGGCGGTGGTCAGGCGCGCGATGACAAGCAGCAGGATGAAGGTGTCACGCGGGATATGGCCCAGCGTGGACATCCGCCGTCGCCATATGACGGCGGCCTCGCCCCCCATGCTTACGGGGCGTAGGATGATGGCCGGAAACCGGCGGCGTTTCATGGCCGCCGCCTTCGCCGGGGCGGCAGGGTGTCGGGAAGTGCCAGCAGGACTGTTCCCCGGATGGCGCATGCTTCTTCAATCCGTACGCACAGGGCCTGACCGGGGCGGAATACCATGGTCGCGTCGCGTGCCGATAATGTCTGCGTTTTTTCGTCGTGATGCCACTGATCTTCCGGCAGGGCAGACATGGGCAGCAGGGCGGATGTACCCGTTGCATCCAGAACGGTAAAAATGCCGAATCGTGACAGGCCGGATATATGCGCGTCCATCACCGTGCCCACGCGCGCCTGCAGCCATGTGGCGGCGTAGCGTTCCAGTGTCTCGCGTTCGGCCTGTGCGGCGCGGCGTTCGGTCTGCGTGATGGCCTGACCCGTTGTCTCCAGTTCCGTATGGTCCGGTGCGCTGCCCGATTCCAGCTTTGCTGCGACCAGCAGGGCGCGATGGGTCAGCAGGTCGGCATAGCGGCGGATGGGGCTGGTGAAATGGGCATAGGCGGGTAGCGAAAGGCCAAAATGGCCGATCGGGTCCGGGCTGTATTCGGCCTGATTCTGCGCACGCAGCACGAGTTCGTTGACCAGGGGGGCCTGATCGCTGCTGCTGACTTCGCGCAGGACGCGGTCAAGGTCGGCTGCGCGCAGGCCACCCACGGGTGGTAGGGATATGCCCATCATGTCCAGCGTGCGGCGCAGGCTTTCCAGCCGTTCCGGCGTAGGGGGCGCATGGATTCGATACAGGCAGGGGACATGCCGCCCCTCAAGGAAGCGTGCGGCGGCGACATTGGCCGCGATCATGAATTCCTCGACCAGCCTGTGACTGTCCAGACGGATGCGCGGGTGAATGGACTCTATCAGACCCGCGTCATCAAGGTGAACCTGCCGTTCCGGCATGTCCAGATCCAGCGTGCCCCGCCGTGCCCGTGCGCGCGACAGGCACTCCCATGCACCGAACAGGCTGTCGAGCAGTCCGTCAGGCAGGGACAGCATCGTGGTATCGGGTGCGCCATCGCGCGCGGCCTGCACCTGTTCATAGGTCAGGCGTGCGGCGCTGCGCATGATGCCACGGCCAAAGCGCGCGCCCGACACTGCGCCATCGGCTGCGACGTGCATATCGACGAAGATGCAGCCCCTGTCCTCACCGGGACGGAGCGAGCACCACCCGTTGGACAGTTCTTCGGGCAGCATGGGAATGACCCGGTCGGGGAAATAAACCGAATTGCCGCGCAGACGCGCTTCCCGGTCCAGCGCGCTACCGGGGCGGACGTACCAGGCGACATCCGCGATGGCTACGGTAATGCGGAAGCCATCCCCATCGGGTTCGGCATAAATGGCATCATCAAAATCGCGCGCATCCGCGCCATCGATGGTGACAAGCGGCACGTCACGCAGGTCCGTGCGACCATCGGGTGAGACACCCCGCGCGGCTCTGGCCTGCGCCAGTGCTTCCTGCCCGAAGACGTGAGGGATGCCGTGCATCGCCACAGCCAGCATGCTGATGGTCCGGGCATCGCCCTGCGGACCAAGGCGCTGGATGATTCGCGCGGGGTGCAGGCCCGGCCCGGACTGGGGCAGGGGAATGGCGATGACGATTTCGTTATCCGGCGCGTCGTCATCCTCGCCCATGGGAATGACCCATTCCGCCCTTGCGCGGCGATCCGCCGGGGTCAGCCTGCCTGCGGGGCGAAAGCGCGCGGGGGCCGCTGCTGCCGGGTCCGTGTCCCCAAGGGCGCGGAACAGGCCCACGATCTGCACCGGCGCATCCGTCAGGCGACGCAGGGTGCGGCCTTCATACCGGCCGGGACCAACGCGACGCAGGCGCGCGACCACGCGTTCACCGGGGGCGAGGGCCGCGCGTCCGCGCAGTTCAGGGTGCATGAACACGGTGGGGGAAGGCCCGTCGCCATCCCATTGCACGGGCCGAGCGATGGGGTCGCCATCGGCATCGGTGCCGGTGACCTGCACCACGGCGGATTCGGGCAGGCGGTCCGATACACGGAACCGCCGCGCACCGGCCGGGGCAAGCGTGCCGTCCAACGCCATTTCCCGCAGCATGGCGCGCAGGGCCTGCCGGTGTTCGGGACCAAGGCCGAATTCCCGGCTGATCTCGCGCTTGCCGATCCGGCCCGGCGCGTTTTCGATAAACGCGCGAAGCTGCTCACGTTCCGGCAGGCCGCCCGTACGGGCCGGGGATGTGCCCGTGGGCAGGCTGTCCGGCATCTGGAAAGTTGCTGGACGCTGCCGCTTCATGGTCAGCCAGCCTCGCCTTCGGTACTGGCCTTCTTGCGGGTCGTCGTCTTGCGCGCAGCCGGTTTGGCCGCTGTCTTGCGGGGGGCAGCTTTCTTCTTGGGTGCGGCCTTGCCTTCAGCGGTGTCTTCGGCGCTGGCCTTCGTCTTGCGGGCGGCGGGCTTGCGGGTGGTGGTTTTCTTGCCCTTCGCCTTGAGCGGCTTGCCCTTTTCCTTCAGCAGGGTCAGGGCTTCCTCCATGGTGACATCATCCATTTCCTGCCCGCGCGGCACGGTCGCCACGATCGATCCATGCTGGATGTAGGGGCCGAAGCGTCCCTTGCGCACCAGCACCGGCTCGCCATCCTTGGGGTGGGGACCAATGGTGCGGATGGAAGCCAGTTTCTTGGCCAGCGCATCGACCGCGCGGTTCAGCCCCACCGTCAGGACATCATCATCCTTGTCCAGTGAACCATAGACCGCGCCCATTTTCACATACGGCCCGAAGCGGCCCAGACCGGCTTCGATGGATTCGCCGGTTTCGGGGTGGATGCCGACAATGCGCGGCAGCGACAGCAGGCCCGCCGCCTGTTCCAGCGTGATCGTATCCCCATCCAGTCCGCGCGGGATGGTGGCACGCTTGGGTTTGGCCTTCTTGTCCTCCGGGTCGGGTTCGCCCTGCTGCACATACAGCCCCCACGGCCCGCGACGGACGGTAATTTCCTCGTCCGTGCCGGGGGCCGTGCCCAGAACGCGCATGCCGTCCTTCAGCGTTGCCGCGTCTTCCCCTTCCTTGGGGTCGGCGACCAGTTTGCGCGTGTACTGGCAGGTCGGATAGTTGGAACAGCCAATGAACGCGCCATAACGGCCCAGCTTCAGCCCCAGACGGCCGGTATTGCATGCCGTACACACGCGCGGGTCCTGCCCGTCTTCGCGCTGGGGGAAGAAATAGGGCGAGAGATCCGCGTCGAGCGCCGTAATGACATCGGATATCTTCAGGTCCTTGGTCTGATCCACCGCATGGGAGAAATCGGACCAGAACGCCGACATGACATCGCGCCAGTTCGCGCGGCCGCCGGAAATGTCATCAAGCTGTTCTTCAAGCCCCGCAGTGAACTGCGTATCGACATAGCGTTCGAAAAAGGACGTGAGGAAGGCCGTGACAAGCCGTCCCCGGTCTTCGGGGATGAAGCGCCGGTTTTCCAGTTGCACGTAGTTACGGTCGCGTAGCACGGTCAGGATCGAGGCGTAGGTGGAGGGACGGCCAATGCCGATTTCCTCCATCTTCTTGACCAGAGACGCTTCCGAATAACGCGGCGGCGGCTGGGTGAAGTGCTGTTCGGCCGTCACATCGCCGCGCCCGATCGCATCGCGTTCGCTCATGGCGGGCAGCATGCGGTCCTGATCGTCGTCCGTCTTGGCGGGGGAATCGTCGCGCCCCTCGCTATACAGACGCAGGAAACCGTCGAACGCGATGATGGAGCCCGTGGCGCGCAGGGTTGCGTGCTGCTGGCGGTCCGTGATGTCCACCGCGACCTGATCGAGTTCGGCGGACTGCATCTGGCTGGCGACCGAACGCTTCCAGACCAGTTCGTACAGCTTGCGCTGCTCGGGCGAGAGGTAGCGCGCCATGTCGGCAGGCGTGCGGCGCACGTCGGTCGGGCGGATGGCTTCGTGGGCTTCCTGCGCGTTCTTGGCCTTGGTGGAATAGATACGCGCCTTTTCCGGCACGTACTGATCGCCGAAGCTGTGGCCGATATGGCCACGTATGGCTGCAATGGCCTCGCCTGCCATCTGCACGCCATCGGTTCGCATATAGGTAATCAGGCCGACCGTCTCGCCGCCGATGTCGATACCTTCATACAGTTGCTGCGCGGTGCGCATGGCCACCTGCGCGCCCATGCCCAGCTTGCGGGACGCTTCCTGCTGCATGGTGGACGTGGTGAAGGGCGGGGGCGGATTGCGGCGGACCTTGCGGCGTTCGACCCTGGCGACACTGAAATCGCCAGCCTCGACGGCGGCCTTGGCGCGCATGGCGCCGGCTTCGTCATTCAGGTCGAACTGGTCAAGCTTGTGGCCGTCCAGATGCGTCAGCCGCGCGGTAAAGGGCAGACCGGCGGGCGTGGTCATGCGCGCGATGACGGACCAGTATTCGCGTGGTTTGAAAACCTCGATCTCGGCTTCGCGTTCGCAGATCAGGCGCAGGGCGACGGACTGCACGCGTCCGGCACTGCGCGATCCGGGCAGCTTGCGCCACAGCACGGGCGAAAGCGTGAAGCCGACCAAATAGTCCAGCGCCCGGCGGGCGAGGTAGGCTTCGATCAGCGGGAAATCAAGTTCACGCGGATGGGCCATCGCCGTCTTGATGGCGCTTTTGGTGATTTCATTGAAGGTGACGCGCTGCACCTCGATGCCCTTGAGGAGGTTTTTCTCCTCCAGCATGGCGCGGACATGCCACGAAATGGCCTCTCCCTCACGGTCGGGGTCAGTGGCCAGATACAGATGGCGCGCACCACGCAGGGCCTTGGCAATGGCCGCGATCTGGCGGCTGCCGCGCTCATCGGCTTCCCATACCATGGCGAAGCCCTCATCGGGGCGCACGCTTCCATCCTTGGGCGGCAGGTCACGCACATGCCCGAACGAGGCAAGAACCGTAAATTGATCGCCCAGATACTTATTGATCGTTTTCGCCTTGGCTGGCGATTCGACCACCACGACGTCAGTCATTCTGTCTCCGGATCACGATTCTAAAACCTTGCTTCAATCCCTGCTGTCAGGCCGGGGGTGGACGGCGCACGACCATATCCCCCGGAAGGAATTCGATCGTGCCTGCAATCTCCATTTCCGACAGGACTGTCAGGACCGCTGCTGTGGAGAACTGGCAGCGCCGTACAAGATCGTCAACAGGTGATGGCGTGAAAGATAGAAATCCCTCCACTCTTTCGTGAATATCTTCTCCCTTCGCCGGTGTGGGCGGGACGGGGGCTGCCTGTGCCACCGCGCCCTGCCTTGCCGGTGGGGCGGACGGTGGCCGTGACGGCTGGGGGTGGAGCGGGAAAAGGCTTCTTTCTTCCATGAATTCAGGAAGTTCGCGCAGGATGTCGCGCTCGTTTTCCGTCAGGATCGCACCCTGACGCAGCAGGTCATTGCTGCCCCGGCAGCGCGGGTCGAGGGGGGAGCCGGGCACGGCAAAGATGATCCGGTCATAGTCCAGCGCCATGCGTGCGGTAATCAGGCTACCCGACCTGGGTGCGGCCTCAATGACCACGCATCCCAGCCCCAATCCGGCTATAAGCCGGTTCCGGCGCGGGAAATGGCGGGCCTGCGGCACCGTGCCCAGCGGCGCTTCGGTCACAACTGCGCCAGTGCGGGCAATTTCATCCTGCAGGGTGTGATGTTCCGGCGGGTAAGGACAGTCCAGTCCGCCCGCGATGGCTGCGACCGTGCGGCCCGCTGTCATCGCCCCGCGATGGGCGGCGGCATCAATTCCCCGCGCCAGTCCCGATACCGTGTTCACTCCCTGTGCTGCCAGCAGGGCCGCAAGGCTTTCCGCCATGCGCATCCCGCCTGATGATGCGTTGCGTCCCCCGACGATGGCGACCATCCGACTCGCCAGCAGGGCGCAGTCGCCCAGCACGCTCAGCACCGGCGGCGCATCGTGCAGGCTGGCAAGGAGTGGGGGATAGCCCGGCTGGCCATGCACCAGCAGGTGGCCGCCCATGGCATGCAGGCGTTCAATTTCATGCAGCGCATCCGCGCGGGGACAGGGCATGCCCACCGTTCGGCTTATGCGGGTGGCACCCCGTTCAAGCATGTCCAGCGCGGATTGCGCGCTGCCATGGGTCTGGATAAGGCGGCGGTAGCTGACCGGGCCGATGCCATCCGTTCGGGCCAGCCGCAGGCAGGCCAGGACCGTTTCGGCATCGGCGGGGGTCATGGCGTTTTCTGGCCGATCCTTGGTTCCGTGCCGCGCAACAGGCGGCTGATATTGGCATGGTGGCGGATCAGGATGACAAGGGCGATCAGCACGCCTGCCAGATAGGCGGGGGAGGAGAAATCAACCCGTCCCGGCCGGATCATGAGCAGCGGCATCGCCGCGAAGGCGATAATCGCCCCTGCCGAGGAAATGCGCGTGACCTTGGCGAAGATCAGCCACAGTGCGCAGCAGCACAGCCCCACGCCCGGCATCAGCGCCAGCACGCTGCCCAGCCCGGTGGCGACCCCCTTGCCGCCCTTGAATTTCAGCCATACCGGAAAACAGTGCCCGAGCACGACACAGATTGCGGCCACGGATTCCGCGGCCAGCGTATGGAAGGGGCACAGCACGAAGGCGCAGAAAACGGCGAATGCGCCTTTGGTGCCATCCAGCGCCAGCGTGGCCGCCGCCAGTCCCTTGCGCCCGGTACGCAATACGTTGGTTGCCCCGATATTGCCCGATCCGATCTTGCGGATATCCCCGTTACCGGACAGCGCGGTCAGCACCAGCCCGAAGGGGATGCTGCCAATCAGGTAGGACAGGAACGCAACCCCGGCCATAAGCGGCAGGTCATAGGTGGGGATGCCGTAGATCATGCGGCCTGCGCCCCGAATACACGCTGGCCGTTTTTCCACGTGCCAACCACGCGGCCTTCCAGCGCACGTCCGTCGAAGGGGGTGTTCTGGGCCTTGCCGGGCAGTTCGCCCGCCCGCACGATCCAGCCGCTATCGGTGTTGAACAGGCACAGATCCGCCGCCTGTCCCGTAGCCAGCGTGCCCGCATCGCTGCGCAGCAGGCGGGCAGGGCGGTGGGTCAGCAGGCCGATGGCGTCAGACATGCCCAGATTGCCCGCATGCACCTGCGCCAGCGTGACCGCCAGCAGGGTGGACAGTCCCGTGCCGCCAGCGGACGCCACGGCAAAGGGCTGGCGTTTGTCATCCGCGTCGCACGGCATGTGATCGGATGCGATGGCGTCGATCGTGCCATCCGCCAGCGCCGCACATACCGCCCTGCGATCCGCTTCCGCACGGAGCGGCGGCGACAGCTTGGCATAGGTGCGGAAGTCACCGATGACCGTTTCGTTCAGGTCAAAATAGGGCGGTGCCGTATCGCAGGTCACATTTACGCCATCGGCCCTGGCCGCCCGGATCAGGTCGAGGCCCTCAGCCGTGGAGACATGGCCGAAGTGCAGCCGCCCGCCCGTCATGCGCGCAAGGCGGAGGTCGCGGGCGATCAGGATCGCTTCAGCCGCCGCCGGAATGCCGGGCAGGCCAAGCCGTGTGGCCAGTTCCCCATCGGTGGCGCACCCGCCACGGGCAAGGGACGGGTCTTCGGGATGCTGGACAATCAGCGCGCCGAAACCTTTGGCATAGGTCAGCATCTGCCGCATCGTACGGCTGTCCGCAATGGCGTGCGGCCCATCGGTAAAGGCGATGGCCCCGGCTTCGGCCAGAAGGCCGATTTCCGCCATTTCCTTACCTGCGCATTCCCGTGTCAGCGCGCCATAGGGCAGGATGTCGATCATGCCGGTTTCTTCCCCGCGTGCGCGCAGCAGGCGGGCAAGGGCCGGATTGTCGATGGTGGGGCTGGTGTTGGGCAGTACGGCAATGGTGGTGATGCCGCCCGATACGGCCGCCCGCGCGGCGGAGGCCACGGTTTCCCGGTATTCAAAGCCGGGTTCCCCGATCGTCACGCGCATGTCCACAAGGCCGGGACACAGGACAAGCTGGTTCTGCCCGTCGATGATTTCGGCCCCATCGGGCGCGCCTTCGGCCCCCGGCAGGTCGGTGCCTGCGATTACGCCGTCACGCACCAGCAGCCGTCCCGCCCGATCCAGACCGGAGGCCGGATCGATCAGGCGGACGTTTTCAAACAGGACAGGCTTCATGCGCCGTCTCCCCCGCGTGACAGGATGTCCAGCACCGCCATGCGCACGGCCACCCCCATTTCCACCTGTTCACGGATCACGCTCTGGTCGGAATCGGCAACGCGGCTGTCAATTTCCACGCCCCGGTTCATCGGGCCGGGATGCATGACCAGCGCATGTGGCTTCGCCAGCGCGAGGCGCTTGTTATCCAGCCCGTAGAAGCGGAAATATTCGCGCGCGCTGGGGACCTGCGTGCCTTTCATGCGCTCGCGCTGCACGCGCAGCATCATGACCACGTCCACGCCGCGCAGGCCGTCTTCCATCGTATGGTGAATGCTTACGCCCAGCGCGCCGATCGCGCCGGGCACCAGTGTTGGCGGCCCTACCACGCGCACCTGACAGCCCATGGCGGTCAGCAGATGGATGTTGGACCGTGCGACGCGGCTATGGCTGACATCGCCGCAGATGGCGATGGTCAGCCCCTCGAACACGCCGAAATGGCGGCGGATGGTCAGCGCGTCCAGCAGGGCCTGCGTGGGATGTTCATGCGTGCCGTCACCGGCATTGACCACACTGGCCTGAACCTTCTGCGCCAGCAGGGCGGGTGCGCCGGACTGGGAATGACGCACGACCAGCAGGTCGGTATGCATGGCGTTCAGCGTCGCCGCCGTGTCCAGCAGGGTTTCCCCCTTGTTGACCGAGGAACTGGCGACCGTCATGTTCACCACATCCGCCCCAAGCCGCTTGCCCGCCAGCTCGAAGGACGTGCGCGTGCGTGTGCTGTCCTCGAAAAACAGGTTGATGAGCGTGCGCCCGCGCAGCAGGTCGCGCGGGGTTTTGCGCGACCGGTTGAGCAGGGTGTAGTTTTCCGCAAGGTCAAGGATGGGGGTGATGCGGGTGGGATGCATGCCCTGCACGCCCAGCAGGTGACGCGCCGGGCGTGTCAGGAACACGTTGCTGCCATGGGCGCTGCGATCACTCATGGGCGGCGACCGCATTGATGCGCGCAAGTACCTCGTCCCGCCCCAGCGCGACCAGTGTGTCGTCAATGCCGGGCGACATGGTGCTGCCGGTTACGGCGGCGCGCAGCGGCTGCGCCACCTTGCCCAGCTTCATTTCATGGGTTTCGGCAAACTGGCGCAGGGTCGCGTCGACCGTTTCCCTGGTGAACGGTTCGGCGGCCTTCAGCGCTTCGGCCAGCCTGCCCAGCATGGCACGGTTTTCAGGGGTGAACTGCTTTTCTGCCTTGGCATCGAAGGAAAGCGGCAGCGAGCGGCCAAGGAAGGCGGCATTGTCCGCCAGTTCCACCAGCGTCTTCGCACGTTCCTTCAGGCCGGGCATAAGTGCGAGCACCTTGGCGCGCGTGGCGTCGGATGTATCCACACCTTCCATCGCCGCAAGGCGTTCCATCACGTCACCGGTCAGCCGTTCATCATCGGCCTGACGCAGCCACACGCCGTTGATGTGCAGCAGCTTGGCGTAATCCATGCGCGACGGTGAGCGGCCGACGCCATCAAGGTCGAACAGCCTGATCTGTTCTTCCCGCGACAGGATCTCCGCATCGCCATGGCCCCAGCCAAGACGCAGCAGGTAATTGTTCAGGGCTTCGGGCAGGTAGCCCATTTCCCGGAATTCCACCACCGACTGCGCGCCGTGACGCTTGGACAGTTTGGCGCCGTCGGGGCCGTGGATCAGCGGCAGATGCGCGAAATGCGGCAGGTCCCAGCCCATGGCGCGATAGATCATGGCCTGACGGAAGGTGTTGGTCAGGTGGTCATCGCCACGGATGACATGGGTGATGTCCATGTCATGGTCATCGACCACCACGGCAAGCTGGTAGACCGGGGTGCCATCGGCGCGCAGGATGATCATGTCATCCATTTCCGCATTGGCTACGCGCACGTCGCCCTGCACCAGATCATGAATGATGGTTTCCCCTTCACGCGGGGCCTTGATACGGACGGTATAGGGGGTGTTGGCCGGTGCTTCGGACGGGTCGCGGTCGCGCCACATGCCGTTGTAACGCGGGGGACGGCCCTCGGCCATCGCCTTCTCACGCATTTCCTTGAGTTCATCCGCCGTGCAGTAGCAGCGGTAGGCCAGCCCCTTTTCCAGCAGTTCATGCGCCACTTCGGCATGGCGCGCCTGCCGTGTGGACTGGAAAACCGGCTTTTCATCAGATTCGATGCCCATCCAGGCGAGGCCGTCGAACAGCACATCGACCGCTTTCTGGGTCGAGCGTTCGCGGTCGGTATCCTCGACGCGGAGCAGGAATTTGCCGCCGTGATGGCGGGCATAGAGGAAATTGAAAAGGGCGGCACGGGCGTTGCCGATATGCAGCAGGCCGGTGGGGCTGGGAGCAAAACGCGTACGGACAGTCATGAGCCGGCTCCTTAGCATGTTTTCGGCCTGCTGACAGGGGGCAGTCTGGCGTGTGCCCCCTTTGCGCCGGTAAGGTGTGTATTCCGGCCACGCATTATTACGGGGGTTCTTCTGCCGCGCCAGTCCAATGCCCGTCACGAATGTTCGCCGCATGGTTGAATTGCGCGCCCTGCGTGTGGCACTCGCCGCATGGCTTTGGCAGCGGCATGGCACTTTCATCGTGTGGCTGCCGGTATTTCTGGCCGCGGGCATCGCCCTGTATTTCACCCTGCCGTGGGAACCGGCGGGCATGGCGGCGCTGGGGGCAGGGATGCTGGGTGCAGCCTGCCTGTTCGTGCGTCTGCTGTGGCCCGCGATTCTGCCGCTGCGCATGGGGTGTGGCGTGCTGGGGGCGTGCGCGGCAGGCTTTGCGCTGGCTTGGGCGCAGGCGCATATGCAGCCCGCTTTTCCTGATCTGCCGCGCCGGGCTGTACATGTCTCCGCCCGCGTTGTGGGGGTGGAAGGGCAGACCTTGCGCGATGGCACGCAGGCCACCCGCCTGCTGCTGGCGGATGCGCGGTTCGGGGATGGTATCAATATCGGCATGTCCCCCTTGCGGCGCAGGCTGCTGCTCCGCCTGCGGGCGGACGATCCTGCCGTGGTGGAAGCAGGTGATCGCGTGTCGGTTCAGGCATTGCTGACGCCACCGGCTTTCCCGGCAATACCCGGTGGTTATGATGCCCAGCGGCGGGCATGGTTTGACGGGCTGGCGGGGTACGGGCGGGCGCTGGAACCCGTAAGCTGCGTGCATGGACACGACCGCGCAGGCGTGCAGGGTGCGATCAGCCATCTGCGGCAGGTCATGGCCCGCCGGATTCGTGCGGTCCTGCCCGGCCCATCGGGCGCTGTTGCGGCTACGGTTCTGGTGGGATGGGACGGTGCGATTGACGGCCCCATGCGTGCGGCTTTTGCTGATGCGGGTCTGGCCCATCTGCTGGCGGTGGCGGGGCTGCATCTGGCCATCGTGATGGGGCTGGTGATGGCTGTAACCCGCATGGGGCTGGCGCTTTGGGAGCGGGCGGCCCTGTTCTGGCCATGTCGGCAGATCGCGGCGCTGTCCGCGTTGCTGGCCGGGGCCGGGTATGTGCTTGTCACCGGCAGTCACCTGCCGGCCCTGCGCAGTCTGTTCATGGCAACGCTGGCGATCGGTGCGCTACTGGCGGGCAGGCGGGCGTTGTCCATGCGCAGCCTTGCGGTGGCGGCTGGCGTATTATTGTGCCTGAACCCTGAAAATGTGGCCGAACTGCCGCTGCAGATGTCCATGGCCGCCGTTATGGCGCTGATCGCGGGGTTTGAGGCCCTGCGCCCCCTCCTGTCGGGCTGGGAACAGGCCGGGTCATGGTGGCGGCGGGTCATGGCGCGGCTGGCCCATCCGCTTGCAGCCAGCGTGCTGGCGGGCGGGGCATGCATCCCGGTCGGCATGGCGCATTTCGGCACCGTGCAGCCATGGTTCGTGCTGGCCAATCTGGTGGCCGTGCCGCTCATGTCGATATGGATCATGCCATGGGGGCTGGCATCGTTCATGCTGATGCCCGTGGGGCTGGAAAAGCTGGCGCTGGTGCCGATGGGTTACGGCATCGGGGTGGTGGAATGGCTGGCGCGGCATGTCGCCAGCCTGCCCATCGCCCGGATGATGGTTCCGGCAATGGATGGTGTCTGGCTTGCTGTTTTTTTCGCCGGGTTGTGCTGGCTGTGCCTGTGGAGCGGGCGGATGCGGCTGATGGGGGTCGTGCCCATTGTGCTGGCCGTGGCCTCCCCGTGGGTGACGGCGCGGCCTGTCGGCATGGTCTCCCCCGATGCGCGCATGGCGGCGCTGGTATCGGATGGCAGGCTGCTGACCGGTCCGGGCGCGCATCCTGATCCGTTCGTGCTGCGGGAATGGCAGCGTATGACAGGACTGCCGGCGGGACTGCTCCCCCCCGACGGAAGCGCAGGGGGCGTGTCCTGCCGGAGCGGTGGGTGTCGGCTTGAGGGGGCTGGCGGTGATATCGTGGCGGTTCTGGCCGCACATGGATCGGACAGGGCGATGTGTCAGGGGCGTGGCGTGCTGGTGAACCTGTCGGGCATGTGGGGGTGTCCGGGCATGCTGCTGATCGGACGGTTCGATGTCTGGCGAAACGGAGCTTACGCCATCTACAACAGGGGCGCCCACGGGCTGGCGATCCATGCGGACAGGCAGGAACGGGGCGACCGGCCGTGGGTGATGCGCCCCGGTGGGACAGGCATGCCGAACCTGCCAATGGCGCAGGCGGAATAGGATAGGGGTGCCGGGGGCAAGACCGGCTGCGGCACCGGCAGGCCCATCAATGGCTTTTTCGGGTCATGGGCAGTCTGCTGCGGGCAGGACGCGGCAGGTTAAGGACTTCGGTAACAGAGGCCGGAAGTCACGCGCCTTGTTTCAGCCTGCCGTCGCGCCACCCGGTCCGACCGCGCGCAGGTCATCCTTCAGGCGGTACTGGCAGGGGTCATAGGCGGGACAGCGCCAGCATTCGGGCTTGCGGGCCTTGCATACATAGCGCCCGTGCAGGATCAGCCAGTGATGGGCAGGGCGCAGCATTTCGGCGGGTATGCGCCGGACAAGCTGGTCTTCCACCGCCCGCGGGGTCGTGCCCGGCGCAAGCCCCGTGCGGTTGCCGATACGGAAGATATGGGTATCGACCGCCATCGTACTGTCCCCGAACGCGACATTCATCACCACATTCGCCGTCTTGCGGCCTACGCCGGGCAGGGATTCCAGCGCCGCACGGTCACCAGGCACCTGACCGTCAAAGCGTTCGAGCAACTGCCGCGACAGGGCCACGACATTATGCGCCTTGGTCCGCCACAGCCCGATGGTGCGGATGTGTTGCCCAACCTTTTCTTCCCCCAGCTCCACCATCGCCTGCGGGTTTGGGGCATCGCGGAACAGGGCGACTGTGGCCCTGTTGACCGAGGCATCCGTCGCCTGTGCCGACAGCACCACCGCGACCAGCAGGGTATAGTCATCCACGAAATTGAGTTCACTGGCGGCATCTGGGTTGGCTGCGGCCAACTGGCCGATGAAGGTGCGCACTTCCGCCAGTGTCATGGCACGGCGGGCAGGTCTGGCGCGGCTGGCGGGTGTTTTCATCGGAGGCTCGCTGGAAGGATCACGCCACATTGTGTGGCGGGGCAGTAATAGGTGCAAATCGCCACAGGCTCAATTTCCGTTACCGGCCTTGCACCCGGCGGGGGCGGCGGCTAGTCGTTCCAGCCCCTGCGATATGGCATGGTGGCAATGATATCTTTCTTCTCCCGCCGGGAAACCGGACGACATGAATTTTCCGATGTGCTGGGCTTTGTCTGGCGCAGGTGGCGCGCGCATCCGGCCTGTCTGGCATGGACGCTGGTGGGGATCGGCGGGGCCACGGTTGCGGATGTGACGATGCCGCTGCTGGCGGGCTGGCTGGTCAGTGACGTGTCGCATCCAGCGGAAGGGACAGTGCTGCATCATGTTGCGTGGGATGTAGCGGGCCTGACCTTACTGGGGCTGCTGGGTATCGGGGCGCGGCGCATGGCGTATGTCTCCATCTCGCACCTGACATCAAGGGTCATGACCGGCATCGTGACGGAGGCATTTGCGCGCGTGCAGCGGTTTTCCAGCGAATGGCACGCCAGCAATTTTGCCGGTTCCATCGTGCGGCGCATCACCCGGGGGCTGGGGGCGGTCGATACGCTGGGTGATACGCTGCTGCTGATGCTGGTGCCGGAAATGATGGTCCTGTGCATTACGACTGCGGTGCTGGCCTTTCACTGGATGCTGATGGGGCTGGTCCTTGCCGTCGGGGCCGTGGTCCTAGTCGGGCTGTCGGTCGTGCTGACCCTGCATTACGTGACGCCGTCCGCCCGGCTGGCCAATATGTGGGATACGCGGATGGGGGCCACGCTGTCAGATGCGGTGACATGCAACGCCGTGGTCAAGGCATACGGGGCCGAGGTGCGTGAGGATGCCCGGCTGGCATGGGTTGCGAACCGCTGGCGCCAGCGCATGCTGCGTTCATGGCTACGCGGCACCAACAGCGCCAATTTACAGAATTTCGCGGCCCTGATCATGCGTATGATGCTGATTGCGGGTATTGCCCTGTTATGGATGCGCGGGCGCGCCGGACCGGGTGATGTCGCCTATGTGCTGACGATGATGTTCGTCATACAGGGCTATCTGCGGGATATCGGACAGCAGATTTCGGTCGTGCAGCGTTCGGTCAACGAGATGGGGGAACTCGTCGCCCTGTTCCATGCGAAGCCGGAGGTCGCGGACAGAGCCGGTGCCGGTGCGCTGCTGGTGACGCGGGGGCATATCCGTTTCACGCATGTCGGCTTTGGCTACGGACGTCACCATGCCAGACCGTTATTCGAGGATCTGGATATTGATATCGCACCCGGCAGCAAGGTTGCCCTTGTGGGGCCATCGGGTTCGGGCAAGACCACGCTGACCCGGCTGCTGCAGCGGCTGTATGACGTGCAGGCGGGGTGCATAACCATCGATGGCACGGATATCGCCACTGTCACGCAGGCCAGCCTGCGCGGGCAGATCGCCATCGTCCCGCAGGAACCGCTGCTGTTTCACCGGACCATTGCCGAAAACATCGCCTATGGCCGGCCGGACGCCACGCCTGCGGAAATCGCCCATGCGGCCCGTCAGGCCAATGCGGCCGATTTCATCGACCGTCTGCCGCGCGGTTACGCGACGATGGTGGGCGAACGCGGGGTCAAGCTGTCCGGTGGGGAACGCCAGCGCATCGCCATCGCCCGCGCCTTTTTAAGTCAGGCGCGGATCGTCATCATGGATGAGGCGACATCAAGTCTCGATTCCCATTCCGAAATGCTGGTGCAGCAGGCGATGGAACGCCTTATGGCGGGACGCACGGTGCTGGTCATCGCCCACCGCCTGTCCACCGTCATGGGACTGGACCGCATCATCGTGTTCCGTCAGGGACGGGTGTGCGAGGATGGAACCCATGCCGAACTCATGGCCCGGCATGGGGGAATCTATCGGGAACTGTTTGAAATCCAGTCCCTGTAGGCAGGCGGCCGTCAGCCCGGCAGCATGGCGCCCAGCGCCTTGCCGCCAAACAGGTGGACATGGAAATGCGGCACTTCCTGTCCCGCTTCCTCGCCCACGTTGGACAGCAGGCGGTAGCCACGGGTTTCCAGCTTCAGGTCCCGCGCGACCGTGCCAAGTGCGCGGGTAAAGCCCGTGATTTCAGCTTCAGATGCGTTCTGGCTGAAATCGGCAAAGGAGACATATGCCCCCTTGGGAATGACCAGAACGTGGACCGGCGCCTTGGGTGCGATGTCATGGAAGGCGAGGGCGTATTCATCCTCATACACCTTCTTGCATGGCAGTTCGCCGCGCAGGATACGGGCAAACACGTTTTGCGGGTCGTAGGGACCGATGCCGCTTACGGCCATGGGCTTTTCTCCTGTTGCAGTGTGAAAATCAGGCCAGCGGGTCGCGGGGACGCGATGCCTTTTCGGCCACGCCGCTGACCCCTTCACGCCGTTGCAGTTCGGCCCACACATCGGTGGATTTCACGCCCGCATCCACCCACATCACGATCAGGTGGTACAGCACGTCCGCACTTTCGCTGACCAGTTCGTCACGGTTGCCCGCTACGGCTTCGATCAGGCATTCGACGGCTTCCTCACCGAATTTCTGTGCAATCTTGCGCCGACCGCGTGCCAGCAGTCGCGCGGAATGACTGACCGACGGGTCCGTGCCCCGGCGGGATTCCACAACATCGAACAGGCGGTCCAGCACATCGGGTGATGCCGGGGCGACGGCTTCGGGCTTCGGCGCGGCTGCGGCCTTGGCCGGGGCGTTCTTGCGGGATTTCTCTGGCTTGGCCATGGAATGCTCCGATAGGCGGGAAAAGGGAATCAGATGGTCTGGCGAACCGGCAGACCGGCGGAGGCGAGTGCCTGCTTGACCTGCGGAATGGTGAACTGTCCGAAATGGAACACGCTGGCGGCCAGCAGGCCGGTGGCGCCCGCCCGCGCACCTTCGACAAAATGGTCCAGTTCCCCAACGCCGCCGGAGGCCACGATGGGAATGCGGACCGCCGCGTTGGCCGCGCGCAGCAGGTCAAGGTCGAAGCCCTTGCCGGTACCGTCGCGGTCCATGCTGGTCAGCAGGATTTCACCCGCCCCGCGTTCGGCCACTTCCCGGCACCAGTCGATCACGTTCCGCCCGGTGGGGGTGCGGCCACCATGGGTATAGACTTCCCATGATCCGTGGCCATCGCTGCGTGCGTCAATGGCCACGACCACGCACTGGCTGCCGAATTTCTGCGCGGCCTCACTGACCAGTTCGGGGCGCGATACGGCGGCGGAATTCATGGCGCATTTATCAGCACCCGCCAGTAGCAGGCGACGCATGTCGTCCGTGGTGCGCACGCCCCCGCCCACCGTCAGCGGCAGGAAGATGCGTTCCGCCGTGCGGCTGACCACATCCAGAATGGTATCGCGGTTTTCATTACTGGCCGTAATGTCAAGAAAGGTCAGTTCATCCGCGCCTGCCGCGTCATACACCGCGGCCTGTTCCACCGGGTCGCCCGCATCGCGTAACGAGACAAAATTGACGCCCTTGACCACCCGGCCATTTTTTACATCCAGACAGGGGATGACGCGCAGCTTCAGCATCAGGCCAGAACCCGCAGGGCTTCGCTCAGATCAATGCGGCCATCATACAGCGCGCGGCCCACGATCACGCCTTCAATTCCGGGCGCACGCGCGGTTGCGGCCCGCAGTGCTTCCAGATGCGCAAGCGTGCCCACCCCGCCACTTGCGATGACCGGAATGGACAGGGCATTGGCCATATCCGCCGTCTGTTCGATATCGATGCCCGTCAGCATGCCGTCGCGGCTGATTTCGGTAAAGATGACGGCCGCCACACCGGCATCCTGCATGCGCAGGCCCAGCTCAACGGCTTTCATTTCCGATGTTTCAGCCCAGCCTTCGGTTGCGACCTGTCCGCTGCGGGCGTCGATGCCCGCCACGATCCGGCCGGGGAAAAGACGGCAGGCTTCGCGTACCAGTTCCGGGTTCTTGACGGCGACACTGCCCAGAATGACGCGGCTGATCCCGGCGTTGAGCCATTTGCCGATGCTTTCCAGATCGCGCAGGCCACCACCAAGCTGCACCGGAACGGATGCGTTGGCGATGATCGCCTCGATGGCTTCGGTATTGGCGGAACGCCCCGCGAAAGCCCCATTGAGGTCAACCACATGCAGCCACGAACAGCCCGCATGGATCCATGCCAGAGCCTGCGCGCCGGGATCATCGGAATAGACGGTGGCGTTATCCATTTCCCCACGGCGCAGGCGCACGCAGGTGCCGTCCTTGAGGTCGATGGCGGGGTAGAGTGTCAGGCTGTGTCCGGTCACGGGGGCATGTCCTGCTGCAGGAATGGGGGTTGAGGCATCCTGCGGATGGGCGGGTACGATCCGCTCGTCATCCTGCAGGCGTTTGGTGAAGAACAGGCCACGGACGGTCCGGCCGTCCATGCGCGCATAACTGGGGTGGGTGCCCCAATGGTGGAACCCGCAGCGGCGGAACAGCCGCAGGGCTTCGGTCTGGGTTTCGCGCACGTCAAGGTTGATGATCTGGTAGCCCATGCTGCGTGCGCAGCTTTCCACCTCGGTCAGAAGCAGATGGCCCAGACCCAGCCCGCGTGCGTAGGGCGCTATATAGAAGTGCATGAGCGTGGCACTCATGGCCTGCGCTTCATTATTGCGTGGCGGGCGGACAAGCTGGGCCGATCCGACAATCATGTCATCCAGCCGCGCCACGAATATCTGCCGTTCGGGCACCAGCAGCACGCCACGGAAATAACGCTCCAGCGTTTCCCGCGGGGGCGGGGCCAGCCAGCCGAATCCGCCGCCCTCAAGTATGGCGGCGTTTGTGGCATCGCACAGGGCATGCAGGTCATCTTCGTGCATGTCCTGCAGACGCTCGGCATGGATGGTACCGGCAGGCACCATGTTCCGCCGGGTCATGGCGTGCCATCCGGCGTCGGTGTCCAGCGGAGGAAGTTCGACAGGATACGCAGCCCCACGCCCTGACTCTTTTCCACATGGAACTGCGTGCCCGCCCGGTTGCCACGCGCCACGATGGCGGGAACCGTGCCGCCGTAATCGGTAGTGGCGACCATGTCCGTCGGGTCGTAATCCGCAAGGGCGAAGGAATGGACGAAATAGCCATGTGCGTCCGCCGCCAGCCCTTCGGTCAGGGGATGGGCGCCGGATGTGAATTCAAGCTGGTTCCACCCCATCTGGGGCAGGCGCAGGTCCGGCACGTCCATCAGCCGGATTTCACCGGCGATCCAGCCGAAACCGGGCGTTACCCCATGCTCGCGTCCGCGCTCGGCCATAAGCTGCATGCCCACGCAGATGCCAAGGAAGGGCACGCCGTTATCGGTCGCCTCCACAATGGCGTCACGCAGTCCCGGCTGCGCGGCAAGCCCGCTTGCGCAGTCGGCAAAGGCGCCCTGACCCGGCAGCACGATCCGGTCAGCCCGGCGTACGGCCTGCGGGTCCGCCGTTATGGTGACTTCGGTATCAAGCCCGCTATCCTGCGCCGCGCGGGCAAGGGCGCGCGCGGCGGAAGCAAGGTTGCCACCATTATAGTCGATCACCACGATGGACTGGGTGCGGGAAGATACGGGCGCGGGCATGGGATGCCTCATGTTACGGAGGAAACGGAGCGGGCCGGATTACGGTCCATCCAGCGCAGCAGGGCGGCCCGGCGGTCGGGGGCATACACGCCACGGATGGGCCTGTAGCCCCGCAGGCGCAGTTCCCACTGCCGGAGGTCGGGCGTACTGAGCGCCAGAAACAGATGCATACCGCCCAGCAGGGGCAGGGCGATGCCGAGGGGGGCGAATATGCCGACCAGAACGCTTGCCCCACCCGCCAGCAACCCACTGACCGGGCAGCCCCGCAGTAGAAGCCCGACCCAGCCGCACAGCAGGACCAGCCATGACAGCCGACTGGCTACCATGACCGGTTCGGATGTCTGGCCTTCGGTCCGCCGGGGTGGCAGCAGGGCGGCATAAAAGATCACAGGCTACCCTTGGTGGAGGGGATGATGCCGCCCGCACGCGGGTCAGCTTCACTGGCCGTACGCAGGGCGCGGGCCAGCGCCTTGAAGGCGGCTTCGGCAATATGATGGCAGTTATGGCCCGCACGCTGGATGACATGCAGGGTCACGAGGGCGCTCATGGCGAAGGCGCGGAAAAATTCCTCGAACAGTTCCGTATCCATTTCCCCGATCTTGTCACGCCCGAAGGTCACGGACCATGCAAGGAAGGGACGGCCGGAAATATCGATCACCGCTTCGCACAGGGCTTCGTCCAGCGGCACCGTGGCGCTGCCATAACGGCGGATGCCGCGCTTGTCCCCGATCGCCTGCGCGAAGGCCTTGCCCAGCGCGATGCCCGTATCTTCCACCGTGTGGTGGTAGTCGATATGCAGGTCGCCCCTGGCCGTAATGTCCAGATCGCACATGCTGTGGCGGCCAAGCGCCGTAAGCATATGGTCGAAAAAGCCGATCCCGGTATCGATACTGGTCCTGCCCGTGCCATCAAGGTTGATGGTGACGGTAATGTCGGTCTCGCTGGTGGCGCGGTGGACCGTGGCTGTGCGTGGGGTGTTCATGACCCCCTTCTACAGAAGCATGCAGCCGGAATCCATACCGATCCGCCTGCGCGCCCCTGCGTTCCGGCGGGGTGGATATTGGCATGGCCGGCCTTCTGCGGCATGTTGTCGCGTCATCGCGCCTGCTGTCAGGACACGGACTGTCAGCAGGTAGCCAGATAGTCAGGGAACGACCACATGGCATCGCTCGATCTTCTTCTGTCACGTTTTTCCACGGATGCTCTGGTGGAGCCGGCACCGGCCGGGGGCGTGCTGGAAAGCATTCTGTCCACCGCCATGCGCGCGCCCGATCACGGCAAGCTGCGTCCGTGGCGCTACGCCATCGTGCAGGGGGATGCCCGTCTTGAACTGGCGCAGCGCGTCGTGGCCAGCATGAAGCGGCTGGACCCGGACGTAGCCCCCGCCAAGATCGAGAAGCGTCTGTCGCGTTTTTCCACCATGCCCATGACCATCGTGCTGGGTATGCACCTGCGTCCCGAGCATAAGATTCCCGTGCTGGAACAGGAACTGGCGGTCGGTGCGGCGGCCATGAATATCCTCAATGCCCTGCACGCCACGGGCTTTGGTGGCGTATGGGTCAGCGGGGATGTGGCGTATGACCCGGAATTCGCGGCGGAGTTGGGTTTTCCTGCCCCGCATAAACTGGCGGGCTTCCTGTTTGTTGGTACCCCCAAGGCCGATGCCGCAGGTCCCACGCGCCGCCCGGTTGACGGCTACGTTGCCCAGTGGACGGGAAAACCTGTCCAGTTCGGCGCAGATACATAAGTAATGAAAGCACGCGGACAGGAACGGGCAATCAATGACATATCATGATGTAACCATAATGGGCGGTGGACCAGCAGGTCTCGCCGCCGCCCTGTCGCTGGAAGCTAGGGGCCTGTCCGTTGCCGTGCTTGAACGTGCATCCCACCCCGCATGGGGGGAGCCTGCCTTTGACGGGCGCGAAATTGCCCTGACGCACCATTCGGTTTCCGTCCTGAAGGCGCTTGGTGCGTGGGATCATATCCCGCAGGTCGCCATTTCCCCCCTGCGGGAAGCGCGGGTGGAAACCGGTCGCAGCAATCATCCCCTTACTTTCGATACGAATGGCAAGGGCGTTGATGCGCTGGGGTATCTGGTATCCAACCACAGTATCCGCCGCAGCCTGTATGTGGCCGCCAGCCAGCGCCCCGGCATCACCCTGCACGGCGGCACGGTAACGGGTCATCTCCGCCGCATAGGCGACGATATGACTGTCGTGCACAGTGGGGGAGAAATTACATCCCGTCTTGCCGTCGGCGCGGATGGCCGTTTTTCACAGATTCGTCGGCTGCAGCGTATTGGTGCAGTCATGCACGATTTCCGGCGTGCCATGCTGGTCTGCCGTATGGCGCACGATCTGCCGCACCATCATGTCGCAACCCAATGGTTCGATGAAGGGCAGACCATTGCCCTGCTTCCCGTCAATGGGGGCGCGTCGTCGCTGGTGCTGACTTTGCCACGCGAAGAAATCGAACGCCTGCGTGTGCTGGACCGCGATACCTTCAATGCTGAAATCATGGAGCGGGTCGGCAGACGGCTTGGCAATATGCGGCTGGTCAGCACGCGGCATGCCTATCCCCTCAAGGCGGTTTATGCCCACCGTTTCGTAGCACCCGGCTTTGCGCTGATCGGGGATGCCGCCGTGGGCATGCATCCGATCACGGCCCATGGCTTCAACCTGGGGCTGAAAGGGCAGGAAGCGCTGGCGCAGGAAGTCGAGGCAGGTCTGGCGCGTGATGAATCGCCGGGTAGCCTGTCCGTGTTGCGACGTTTTGAACGGCGTCACCGTATGGCTACGCTTCCGCTATTCGCCGCCACCAATGGAATTGCCACGCTTTACACACGTGACGAGCCCGCTTTCCAGATCCTGCGCCGGACGGGATTGCGGGTGGCGGATGCGCTCTCTCCCTTCAAGTCGGCTGTGACGGCCATGCTGATGGATCGTGAACGCGCGGCATAATGTTTTCCTGCCCGCCAGAACCCTGTGTCTCGGCATTTCAGTAGGTGACCGCGTGGATTCTGTGGCGCTTTCTGGTGTTTCGTCGGGTAAGTGATTCTAAGGATTGTTAGTTTTTCGGGGTTTGAGTGTGCCCCCGGGTCATATTTTTTGGTGTGTGTGCATTTTTCTGATTGACGGTATGACCGGTGGGTCCTATATCCCCCTTCACCGGCGGCGCTGAGGGAAACTTCTTGAGCTTCCCCGGCGGATTTGCTAGGTTATTCGGCCCTACGGGGTTTGGATCTTT